>JBCNQO010000014.1:0-10258 GCA_039592825.1 Flavobacterium sp. | reverse complement strand
CAGATTAACACTTGTCCATTGACCAGGCGTAAGCGGAATCGTGACAAAAGTCTCAAAAGTACCGCCTGTAGTTTTGATCAGGAACAATTGCATCGAAGTAAGCGAAGGAGAATAAATGTCTACATGAAGTTTGTTGATGACAGTCACATTGATGTCCTGACCGATTCTCGTGCCTTGGTAAGCCGCCGAATTCTGGTACTGTTTCACCGGATCGGCGCCGTAAGAAGGCGTGGTCATGTTCGCAGGATAATTCCCAGCCTGACCCCAATTCGGGTTGAAATCGGTTCCGGCCACATCCGCGTAAGCGCCAGCAAAAATCGAGATCACGTCATTAGCGTTTCTCGCAGGTTGTGTAGGAGCGGCAGGCGGCGGTGGAACATTCACGACAAAAGTCGCTGTGGCAGTTCCAGATCCAAAACCTCCTGCAGCCGCTTGAGTCGCTGTAATAGTAGAATTTCCTGCACCCGTAATTGTCAGGATATTTCCAGAAATCGTCGCTACGTTCGTATTGCTGCTTGAGTAAGTGAAAGCTCCTGTGCTGTTAGAAGTTGGAGGCGTCAAAGCGAATGCCGCGTCACCCAAATTCTTCGCAGGCACCGTGAAAGTGCCCAAAGTTGGCGGGTTTTGCGTAGCAGGTCTGTAGAAATAGACGTTTGTGATGTACAATGTGGTATTGTTCGGATTGAAAGTCACCGGAACGATGTACTTCAGGTTCGCCAAATCTACAGCCGAATAACTGCTCAAAGGAATGTCGTACGAATTCCAGGTTCCCTGAGCTTTGTTGCCCGGAACTTCGAGTTCTACGTTGCTTCCGTTCACGGCTTCCAATTTGATCTTGAAAGATGCAAAGTCCGGAGACCAAACATCGATATGCAAATGCGTCATAGCCGATACATTCAGGCTTAACGCTCCATTTGTAGAAATTCCAGAATAACTGTGGTTCGTGTATTTTTTAACCACCGAATTGTCGGCCAAAGTCACATCGCCAACAATCGTGCTGCCGCCAAAGTCGAAAAACCCAACGCCAGACTGGTTCGTGTAAGCAGATCCGTATTGAGACAATACGTCCCAGGCATTTCTCGCAGGCGGAGTCGCAGGTCCGGCCGTTGGAGTCGTTGCCGCAACAGTTACCGTCAAAGTCGCGGTAGTGCTACCAGAAGAATAGCTCGAAGTCGCGGCTTGAGTGGCCGTGATCGTAGAAGTTCCACCGCCTACAACTGTCACCATATTGCCAGAAATCGTGGCTACAGAAGTGTTGCTGCTGGTGTAAGTGAAAGCGCCCGAACTGTTCGAGCTTGGTGCTGTCAAGGCAAAAGGTGCATCGCCAAGTTGTTTCGCAGGAACGGTGAATGTTCCCAAAGTTGGTGCCGGAAGCCCGCCGCTGCAAGTGTTTCCTACCGTGTACTGGAATTGTTTCGTGATTGCGAATCCGCCGGCTGCCCAGGCGAATTTAGCTGCAACCTTGAAAGTCGCGCCGGCCGTCTGTCCCGAAAAGCTCTGTCTAAAGACTTGCGTGCCGCCTTGTTGTACCAATGGTGTTTCGGCAAAATTCGGGTTTTCGGTATGGGCATATCCCACGAGTCCTGTAAGCGGACTCAAAACCTCGAACTCAACCGTAACGGTGTTTCCCGAAGTCGTGAACAAATACCTGTAAGTAGGTAATCCGCCGCCTTGAGAAAGCTCTGTGGACGTGCCAGCGCATTGTGTCTGGGCAAATCCGGTGATGTTTGCGGCCACGAGCAGCAGCAAAACCATCAGGTTCTTGATTGTTTTCATAATGGTTAAAATTGGTTTGTTCAGTTAAATCTGCGGGCGTAGGTTTCCCGCCGTGATTAGGCATTCTGGTAACCGATTTTCCAATGCTGCCAAGGGGCGAAGCGGCAATGAAGAGCTTGTTCTCCTAAAAACTAAATCGTTTTCGAGGAAAAGGAAAAAGAAACCCGACGGCCGGCAATGCGACAATCGGGTTTGTAAAAATGGTGCTTAGTTCTTGACGAGTTTCACGGTTTTGCTGCCGTTTTCTGTCGAGATGTTAGCGAAGTAAATTCCGTTTGACAAATCTGTAGCGTCGATGGCAACCGTTAGGTCGTTCGCTTTTACGGTTTTGATCTGTTTTCCGGTAACGTCGAACAAGTTTACAGCTGTAATTGTTTGTGTAGACGAGATGTTCCAAACGTTATTGGTTGGGTTCGGATAAGCAGTGAAAGCAGCTTTCTCGAATTTACCGGTATTAAGAACTGGTTGGTTTACAGAGAAATAGATGTTGTCGAAATAAACGATCTGAGACACTAGGTTAGAAGTTGTTCCGAGTTTGTACTGGAAGAAGTTCGCCTTGTTGAATCCGATTCCGGTAAAGAAAGAAAGCGGGATGCTAACACTTTGCCATGAGCCTTTCACCAAAGTTCCGTTGCTTCCGGCAGGCGTCAATTCGTAAACGTATTCGTTCACTGCTCCATTGTTGTTTCCGATAAGGATAAAACGGATCTCGTTTGAGTTCTGATCCGCGAAATAGTCGAAATGTACCCACTGGTAAGCCGTAACATCGGTTACAGTCTGTCTTCCCTGACCGAATCCAGCCACAGCGAAATTCATCTTGATCGCTTCGTTCACGCCATCTGTTGGGTCAAGATCAGGTCTGCCCGAGTAGCTTCCGAAGTCGTATTCTGGAGTCCAGATATTGGTGTAATTGTTCGTGTCGTTGTAAATGCTCAACACTTCGCTGTTAGGCGTTCCTTGTGTAGGCGATGGGTTAGGGAAAGTCGCTACGAAGTTCACCGTATAAGTCTTGGTCACGTTTCCGTTTTGCGAAGTCACCATAACCGTAGCCGATCCTGGAATTCCAGAAGCTTGAGTCGTTGAAGTCACAGTTGCACCAGCGTCGGTAGTCGTTGCAGAAGTGATTTGTGGAACAGCAGTCGTGCCCACAACCAATTCGTAAGTGTAAGTGTTTACCGACGAAACGAAACCTGGAATCGTACTACCGTTCACTTTAAGGTCGCTCAAAGAAGCGTCAGATCCAGCAGGAGTTGCCGTTTTCCAGAAGTAAACGTTGTCCAGGTAAATCGTTGAAGGATTCGCTCCGCCTTGCCCATCGAACTTGATTTGGAACACCGCGTCCCAGGTCATGCCCGTAAAAGCACTTTTCGGAAGGTTCACGCTGCTCCATCCGCCTTGTACCAAAGGAACATCTACCAAAGTTTCAGAAGCGCCTGTTCCGTTGTTGATTGGAGATACTTTTACGTTCGTAGCGGTAGAAGTCCAGATGTCGATGTGCAGGTACTCCATTCCTGAAGCATTCTGAGTAGTCAACTCTGTTCCTTGATAATTGAAGTTTGGATAAGCCAGAACCGTTCCGCCTGTTACAGCGAAAGCAGGATTCACCAATCCGTGACCCGTTTGTCCCCAATTCGGATCGTAATTCGTTGCCACGCTGGTATACGTATCGCCATAAATTGAAATGACGTCGACAGCGGCGTTTGTAGGGGTAGGTGCGCCGGTTGTAGGTTGTGCATAGGCAAACCCAAAACCAAACACAGTTAATAGAAGTAGAAAAGTAATTTTCTTCATATCACACATTTTTAGGATTTAATTTGTCGGAAGCTAAAATAGAGAATAACATATTTATACAATCTTTAATTTAAGGATAATAAAACTATACAGCCAAAAAATGCCAAATCTGCATATTTCACCGATAAACGGCTAAAAACACGAGGTTAACGAAAGCTTCAAAATCAAGCGATAAACTCGTTGTATGGGCGTTGTATAGGTTTTTAATCCCATTTAATGAACTATAACGTTTTCAGAACGTGTTTCTGAGCCGCCTAAAACGTCGAAAAAGCGGCAATATGATGTGGTGGCCAAACTCAACGTTTCAACGCGAAATGCGCCCTAAACGTTTTGGTTTTTCCGCCTTCTGAATAATCTATCGTAAACCAGTAATCTGTAGAGGGCAATTGGTGTCCGTTGTAGGTTCCGTCCCAACCGTTTCCGTCGGTAGCGATTTGTTTGATCAGTTTCCCGTATCGGTCAAAAATGAATACATCGGTACTCAAACCTTTGATGTTCCAGGTGTCGTTGAAACCGTCACCGTTCGGGGTAAAAAACTTCGGATAATCGAGAATCGTGAAATTCGTAGTCAGGTTCGTACAAGTTTCGTCAATCACGGTAATCGTGTGCGTTCCCGCGGGAATGTTGTGATAAGTGTTAGACGACTGGAAATTCTGGTCGTCAAGCTGATACAAAAACGGGCCAGTTCCGCCAATCACGTCAACTGTCACCGAAGGATTGTCGGCAAAAGCCTCAGTCTGATGCAAAACCAGACTCTCGCCTTGAGACATTTGTCCCACATTCGCACTAACCAAACCAGAGCTGCAACCCGCGCTATTGGTGGCAATCACCGAATAACTGCCGATTTGCGTGGCATTGTAAGTGCTACCAGTCGCGCCAACAATCGGATTCGTCCCAAAAAACCATTGGAAAGTGTGGTTCGACGCACTCAAATTCGTGTCCAAAGTATAGAATTGGCTAGAAGTTGGAGCGCCAGTCGTAGTACAGATCACGCCATCAACAATAGCTGGAATAGGCAACGGATTCACTGTAACCGTAATGTTCAAAGGACTTCCCGAACACCCGTTGTAAACCGGAATCACCGTATAAGTCGCAGTCCCAACGGCGGTTCCGGTCAAAGTCAACGTGTCGGTAATCGCATTTCCATTGCCCGAATTGGCGCCCGAAGTGCCGTTTTGGTTGGTTATCCAACTAAAAGTCGTTCCGGCAACGTTCGACGAGAGATTTATAGAGATCGAATCCCCGTCGCAATAACTCAAATTTCCAGTAAAAGAAGCAATTGGCATAGGCGTTATGGTTACCGAAGTCGATCCGGAAACCGTTGCGCTACAAGTCGTTCCCGTCAAGGAAACGTCTACCAATTGATAAGTGGCATTCGCCGATAAAGCGCCGGTTGGCAAAGTCGCATTCCCGGACGCATTCAGGTTTATCGTCTGATTGCCGCCGCCATTCACAGTGTAAGTCACCACAGCATTCGGCGTCCCCGTAAAAGAAATCGCACTCGATTGTCCGGAACAGATTGCCGTAGGATTTGCATTGATCGTCGCTTGCAGAATCGGATAAGAAGAAACCGTAATCGACTGTGAAAGCGCTTTGTTACAAGGATTCGGGCCTGCCGAAACAACATTCGAAAGCGTGTAAATCAACGCGGACGTGACATTCGGAACAACAACTGACGCATTGCCCGTAGCATCGAGCGCCACCGTCTGACCAGCGCCCGCGTTTATGGAATAAGTGATCGTAGCGTTCGGCGTTCCGGTAAAATTCACGGTGGCCACGCTATTGTAGCAAACAGGAGAAATGGCCGAGACCGAGGCAGTAGGCAAACTATTTACCGCAACGGTCACGGAACCATTTAGATTGGTGACGCAAGTGTTCAACGTCGGCGAAGCGACATTTACAAGCGAATAAGTCGAGTTCGAAGTAAGCGCCGGAGTCGTGAAAGTAGCAGTTCCGGACGCGTTTAGAGTAACGGTTTGGTCAACGCCACCGTCGATTTTGTAACGCACGATCGCGCCAGGCGTTCCCACAAAATTGATCGTACTGTTCTGGTTGGCGCAAATCACCAAAGGATTCGCATTGATCGAAGCAGTTGGCATAGGAACCGAATTGATCGTAATAGTTTGGGAAAGCGGTTGCGGACAAACGCCGTTGAGTGTGACTTGCACAAGTGTTACGGTCGTGGCCGATGTGACACTCGAAAGCGAAGTGCTGGCATTGCCCGACGCATTGAGTGTTATCGTCTGGTTCGCACCCGAATTCACCGAATAAGTCACGACGGCATTGGGCGTTCCGACGAAATTCAAAGTCACCGGACTTCCCGAGCAAACCGCAGTTACAGCCGACACAGAAGCCGTCGCAACCTGATTCACGGTCACGGTAGCCGATGTCGTCAAGGTCGTAACACAGGAATTCAGGATTGGAGAAGTGACGCTAACCAATTGATAAGTTGGATTTGAAGTAAGATTGGCCGCGGTCGTTAGCGTAGCCGAACCCGAATTGTTCAGCGTGATCGTTTGATTCGTTCCGCCGTTCACAGTGTAAGTAACGACTGCATTCGGCGTGCCCGTAAATGTAATCGTACTCGTTTGGTTGGAACAGATCGTAGCAGGATTTGCGCTTACAGAAGCGGTCGGCATAGGAACAGCCGTAATAGTAATCGACTGAGTCAAAGGCTGCGGACAACTTCCCGACAAACTTACGCTCACCAAAGTGTAGGTCACATCGGCAGTCAAACTTGCAATATTGATTGTGGCATTTCCCGAACCATCGAGCAGAATCGTTTGGTTCGCACCCGAATTTAACGTGTAAGTCACCGTGGCATTGGCCGTTCCGGTGAAGTTTACGGCAACCGCGCCTCCCGCGCAAACAGTCGAAATGCTCGAAATCGAAGCTGTCGCAACGGGATTTACGGTAATCGTTACAATATCATTTTTAGATCTCACGCAAGTACTTGAACCCGCTGTGGCAACGCTCACCAAAGTGTAGGTGGTATTCGCGGTCAAGGCCGATGGTGTAAGGCTCGCAACACCAGAATTGTTGAGTGTAATGGTTTGGTCCGATCCGCCATTTACCGTGTAAGTCACTACGGCGTTCGGTGTTCCGTTGAAGCTTATTGTGGCCGCATCACCACTACAAATCGTGGCAGTTCCCGAAATCGTGACATCTGGCAAAGTCACGATCGTAAGCGAAACCGGCGTTCTCGGGCTGGCAATGCAGTTCGACGTGCTGTTGTAAGTTTCGGCATAAAACGTTCCGGCCGCGGTTGGCGTGTAACTCGCGCTGTTCGATTGCAGCAAAGTTCCGCCAGAAGGCGCGCTGTACCAATTCACATTTTCGCCACTCGCCGCCGTAACAGACAAAGCCGGAATCGCGTCCGAGGCACAAATCGTTTGGTCGCCATTGCTCGTGGCGGGAGTAGGAACGGGCAAAAAGGAAATCGTGAAAACGTTCGAAGCGCTGGCGCAGTAAGCACTGGCAAGGTTCGCAATATCTTGGGCCGCTTTCACGCGATAGTAGGTTTGTGTGGTGAGGTTCGGAGTGGTGTAAGTGGCGTTGTTCGCGCCCGGAATGTCTGTCCAGACCAAATTGTCTGGGCTCGATTGCCATTGATAGAAGTAAGGAACCGCGCTTGCCGTAGCAGCATTTAGCTGCAAAGAAGCCGGACTGTTGCAAGTAGCAAAAGTGCTTCCGGTAACCGACGGGCTCGAAACCGTAGTAAGATCGCCGCAAGCACTGAACGAGATGTCGTCAATCGCCAAATCGTTTCCGCAGCCGCCCAATCCGTTGTTCTTCATTTTCAATACGACCGATGTTTCGTTCGAAGTCGTGAAAACCAACGCAAACTGTTGCCACGTCGGGGCCGGACTTCCCATAATGTTGCCCGTATTTCCCGATCCCAAAAGCACGGTCTCGGTTGCATTCCAAATCTCAAATCTAACGTTTATGGGAATTTGTCCGGCGCCGCAGTAGTTGGTATTCGGATTGTAGACGTTCATGAGCCAGGCCGAGAATTCGAAAGTCGTGTTAATGCAAAGTCCGCTAACGACTTTTCTGTAAAAATCGCCCGAAGTCGTGGCGTTGGCGTTCATCAGAAGCATTTTTCCGTTCGGACCGTTTGTCGCGTCTGGCGTGTGATCTAACGAATAATGCCAGGTCGTGTACATGGCCGAATGATAGAATAAGGTGTATTGGCCATCGTTTGGCGCGCCGGTCACGAACGGGTAAGTCGTCGTTCCTGCGGGCAAGGCCGGTCCGTAGGTGGTTCCGTTTCCGAAGTTTTCGAAAAAAATAGGATCGCCTTTGCTTCCGGTGCAGAATCCCAATTGGGAAAATGCGCTTGCCGAAAGCAACAGAAATAAAGAGGCGATAAAAGATCTGGTCAGGTTCATTAAATCGAGTCGTTGTTTTTCTGAACCGCGCGAGCCGAATCGCATCTTATTACAAATGTTCGGGAAGCTGTTTTTGGTTCAGGTCGAATGTCGTGTTTGGCAACAATTTCGGTACTGATAAAAATAGCTTTATGGAATTACGGTATTAGAGATTTACTGATATAAAAACTATACAATCCGCAATTTTCCTGTATTGTAGTGTTACAGCCACTTTTTCAATGTTTACGGGTGTTTCCGACAAAAAAAAGTAGTGCAAAAAAGGCATTTGATGTGGTGTTGTAAGGGTTTCGAAAACGTTGTAATGACCAAAAAATCGACTCAAAAAGCGCAATTTCTTCCCAAATGAATTATTGCTTCTTTTTAAATCGATAAAATTTATCCCAATCAAAAAGCGCCAAAACATCTCTTAAATGTTCTGGCGCTTAGCTCGAATTTTAGGTATGGAAATAGGATATTTTAAACGCTTCGGCTCGCCATCCAGGAATTGCCCAGGATCGCGTCAAGGCTTTGCAGGATTTTTTCCGCGTCGAATTCCGGGGTGAAAATCCCTACGCTTCCGTTTCCGTAAGGTTTGTATTTGTCGATGTTCAGGAATTTGAAAAGCCCGATAACGGGAACATCGGTGGCGCTGGCCAAGTGCATCATGCCACAATCGCCGCTGATGTAAACTTGCATGGCATTCATGATCGACGCCAGTTCGCGAAGGTCTTTTCCGTAAAAGCTCGTCGCTTTGAAGTTGATTTGCGACACATTTTCTATCGGAAGAATTTCCACAATATTGAAAGTCGTGCCGTATTGGGCTACCAATTGGTCGTAAAACGCTGTCCAGGCTTCGGGAGAATAACACTTGTTCAAAGTGGCGTAAGTGTAAATGCCAATTGTGGGTTTGTCGTTCCCGTTGAGTTCGCGCAGTTTTGCCTTTCCTTTCTCGATTTCTGCCTCAGACAATTTCAGGTCCATTTTCGGAACGGCTTCGTCGCTTCGATCGATTCCGTTTTCAAGCAAAAAATCGCGGAAAGTGTAAACCGGTTTTTTGGCAAAGTGGAATTTGTCGAATTTGTCGTTGTCCGATTCCACAAAGTTAAGGTTGCCCGAACACGAATGCTGGGCGCGTGCCACGAGTGTTGCCAATCGGCCAGAAGATGAACCTTGGTCTACATTTACGACCAGGTCGTATTTCTTCTTTGATCGGATCTTGATCCACGTATATAAGTATTGTCCGAATTGCTTGAAGTGCTTTTTCGGAAGCAGAATCAATTTGTCCACAAAAGAATATTCCTTGAAAAGTTCTTTCCCGAGCGTACCTTTAAGGAAAAGGTCGATCTTGGCATTCGGGAAAACCTGTTCGATTTCCTGAACCAAAGGCGTAATGAGCAATTGGTTGCCAAGCCTGTGGTTCGGACGGCAAACCAGCACGTTTCTTACTTTGTCGACTTGCAGGTTTTCGCAAGAATCCGATTTTGCACTTTCGAGCGCACTCACGATTTTCTTGGTGAAACCACGGCGGAAACTGTCGGTTTTCTTGAAAAACTTTTTTGTTTTAGACATATTCAGGGCGATTTTTTACGTAAAACAACCCTTAGATTTTGGATTAATTTTGGATTCCCGCTTTGTTGACGGAAAATTAACATGAGGTTAAGGGTGCAAGGTTAAGGGTTCAAGGTTTATCTTTATCCGATGAAGATCCTAATCGTAGAAGACGAAACCCTTTTGGCATCGAGCATCGTAGAGTATCTGCAAGGCAATGATTTTGTTTGTGAATGGGCCAAAGACTTTGTATCGGCACACGCCAAAATCGACGAATACCATTACGAATGCATCATTCTCGACATTGGCCTGCCCGGCGGAAGTGGTTTGGAATTGCTACAGGAATTGCGCGAGAGCGGAAAAAACGACGGCATCATCATCATCACGGCCAAAGATTCGCTCGAAACCAAGATCGAGGGTTTTCAGCTTGGTGCCGACGACTATATCGTAAAGCCGTTCGCGCTGGCAGAACTTGCGGTGCGGGTTCAGGCGCTCATCAGAAGAAAGAAATTCGACGGGAACAATATTTTGCAAATCGAAGGATTGTCCATAAACGTATTGGCCAAAACGGTGAAATTCGATGAAAAACCGATCGATCTCACCAAAATGGAATTCATGCTTTTGCTTTACCTTGTAGGAAATTCGGGAAAAGTGCTCTCGAAAGGCGCAATTGCCGAGCATTTGTCGGGCGATATGGCAGACATGCTGGCCAATTACGATTTCGTGTACAGCCACATGAAAAACCTCAAGCGAAAGCTGCTCGACGTTGGTTT
>JBCNQO010000139.1:0-5516 GCA_039592825.1 Flavobacterium sp. | reverse complement strand
TCACCATGCGGTAACCACGGTAGATAAGCCCTTTGTTGTAAAGGTCTACGAACGATTTGATAACCGACGCGGTCATATCTGGATCCATCGTGAATTTGGTGCGGTCCCAGTCGCATGAAGCGCCGAGTTTTTTCAACTGCTCCAGGATTACGCCACCGTATTTATCAGTCCATTCCCAGGCGTGCTTGAGGAATTCCTCACGCGTCAAATCGGCTTTGTTGATGCCTTCTTTCTTGAGTTTGTCTACGACTTTGGCTTCTGTCGCGATCGAGGCGTGATCGGTTCCGGGAACCCAACAGGCGTTGAATCCTTTGAGGCGAGCACGTCTTATCAAGACATCCTGGATCGTGTTGTTGAGCATGTGTCCCATGTGAAGAACTCCGGTCACGTTTGGCGGCGGAATCACTATGGTATAAGGTGTTCTATGGTCTGGCGTAGAATGGAAGTATTTGTTTTCCATCCAATACGCGTACCATTTCTGTTCAATTGCTCCAGGCTCAAATTGCGATGGGATAGCCATATTCTATTTCGTAAAGGTTTGATTTTTTGGCGCGGTTCTTGAATTTTACCGACGCCGCACAAAAATAGTCCATTATGCGTCTTTTAAAAAATTAAGAAGTAATAATTTGTGTAGAAGTTAAAACGCTTTATTTTTACGAACCAAATCATTTCACCCATGAGAAAATTCTTGTTTTTGTTGGCTTTGGCCGCCTTTAACGCAACCGCTTGGGCACAACACGGTCCGAAAATCGAGTTCCTGAACAAAGACAACACCGTAGACTACGGAACGGTCTCAAAAGAAACAGACAGCGGCGTACGCTCGTTCGAGTTCAAGAACACTGGAGACGCGCCTTTGGTAATCACCAACGTACAGTCTACCTGCGGATGCACGGTACCGTCAAAACCGACAGAACCGATCATGCCGGGAAAAACCGGAAAGATCGACGTGAAATACAACATGAATCCGGGGCCGATCCGCAAAACCATTACTGTGGAATCGAACGCTGTCAATTACGACGGCGGACGCGTTGCCCTAAAGATTAAAGGCGAAGTCATCGTCAAGAAAGAAGAGAATCTGCTGGAGAAGAAAAAGACCAGCCCGATGATGCAGTAGATTTTGGTGATTGGCGACTAGATTTTAGTGACTAGTCATTAGATGATAGACGGATAGATAATAGACGTCCTATCGAAATCAAAAGTAATCCCATATACAAACCTCTCGATTCGGGAGGTTTTTTTATAGCAACTTGCGAAGCCGGAAACTTGCGTTCACTTTTACGCCATTCCTTTCCACTTCTATCACCACTTCCCTATCGGGTTCAGACCGCATCAAATCTGTGATCTGCTGCAAAGTGTACTTGTAGGCCAATCTTCCGTTTACGGCTACTAACAGATCGCCTTTCTGCAAGCCGGCTTCCTGCGCAGGAGAATCCGGACGCACATTAGTTATCGTGTAAATCGGTTTGAGCTCGAATTTGTAGTGGAATCCGGCCGGACGTTTGTCAAAATTGGAATCGTATTCCTCGCCTTTCACCAAAGTGTTCAGCTCGACCGTTTCCTTTATCCATTGCAAACCGCTGTGCTCGATCTCGAGTCCGCTCATGTTGTAATGGAATTCGTCCGCGAAAGCGTTGCCTTTCTTTAAAAACATTTGCTTGTTCGGATAATCGAGCACCACAACAAACCGTTTGAGAATCTCGCCTCCAACCGAACCGAGCCGGTTTTTCACCATATTCACGTGACGTACCGAGACCGAATCGGGAAAAGCTACGATCGGTTCTTCAAACGAGAATCCGGCGATTGAAAACTGTCTGATCCTTCCTCGCTTTCCGTGAATTTCCCCGCTGAAACCGCGTCCGAGGAAATCCTCGAAATACTTTTTGGGCAACTTTATTTCGTCTGACAGATTCTCGAAAAGCCACACGGCATCGCTACTTCCCGTATCCACAAGCAATTTCGCGTTCAGATTATTGGTTTCCTGGTTCACGTCGGCCTGAATGTACGGTTTTCGCAATTCCACAGCAATCGGCAACCGCTTCATCTTGCGCTCGATTTTCTTCAAAGCTTTTGTCGTGTCATGAAAAATCGTGATGCGCTTTCGGTCGTAATCGATCTCTACGAGATTGTTGCGGAAAAATTGATACCCGATAATGCCGTTTACCGGAATCCCGATGTGGGACGAAAAGTTGAAATCCTGATCGAGCACGATGTACAGCATGTGATTGGCGTCGTACATGTCCTCGAACTTGAGCAGATTGCCCGTAGACTTCATGCCTTCTATCGACTCCTGCTGACCCAATCCGCGAAGCCAGACCTTTTCGACATTCTCGAACTTGATTTCCTTGGTTTCCTCGAGACTGAACAGAATTGTCTCTTCCACGCCCGTGTCCAAAAGGAAATTCAGCTTTACGCCATTGAGTTCTACGGGAATGATGATCAGGTTGTTGATCAGGTTGAAATGGATAACCGTTTTGGACTTTTTCTTGTCAAATTGGAAATTCCCCTGACCGAACAAATTGCCCGCAATCAGGAAAACTGACAAAAAAAACACCAATCGCCTCATCCAGGTTTTTTTATAAAGTTAACAATTTCCGAAGCCTAAATTTCACAATCCTAGCGCAAACGAAAAATTTCACGGTCAAAACTTGTAAAAAAAGTGCAACTTTGCGTTTCAAAACAATGCAACCATGCCAAAAATCTCGAATAAAGGGCAGCAAATGCCCGAATCGCCAATCAGAAAGCTCGTTCCTTACTCCGAAGCTGCCAAAAAGAAAGGCCATAAAGTTTACCACCTGAACATCGGCCAACCCGATATCAAGACGCCGGAACTCGCGCTACATGCCGTTCGCAACGTCAATATGGAAGTGCTCGAATACAGCCACTCGGCCGGCTTTGAAAGCTATCGCAAAAAACTCGCGGCCTATTATACAAAACAAGGTCTCAACGTCGACACGCAAGACATCATCATAACCACGGGCGGTTCCGAAGCCTTGCTTTTCGCTTTGGGAAGCACGATGGATCAAGGTGACGAAATCATCATCCCGGAGCCATTTTATGCGAACTATAACGGATTTTCCACCGCTTCGGGCGTGAAAGTCGTTCCGGTGATCTCGGGAATCGAGACCGGTTTCGCGCTGCCACCAATTGCCGATTTCGAGAAACTCATCACCCCGAAAACCAAGGCAATCCTTATCTGTAACCCAGGAAATCCAACGGGTTATCTGTATTCGAAAGAAGAAATGGACCAATTGGCCGAACTCGTCAAAAAACACGATCTGTTTCTTATCGCAGACGAAGTTTACCGCGAATTCGTATACGACGGCGGCACGCACTATTCGGTCATGAGCATTCCGGGACTCGAAGATTACGCGGTAATGATCGACTCGGTTTCCAAGCGTTACAGCATGTGTGGCGCGAGAATCGGTTGTATCGTTTCCAAAAATAAAGACGTGATGGCCGCCGCTATGAAGTTCGCCCAAGCCCGATTGAGCCCGCCAACTTTCGAACAGATTGCCAGCGAAGCCGCGCTCGACACGCCACAAAGCTATTTCGACGAAGTGTCTGCAGAATACCTCAAAAGACGCAACATTTTAGTTGAGGAACTCAGCAAGATCGAAGGCGTTACCGTGGCCAAACCGAAAGGCGCGTTCTATTGCATCGCGAAACTTCCGGTAGCCGATGCCGACGATTTCGCCCAATGGCTACTCGAATCTTTCGATCTGAACGGAGAAACCGTAATGGTTGCGCCAGCGGCCGGTTTCTACTCGACTCCGGGCGCCGGAAAAGACGAGATCCGAATGGCTTATGTACTCAAAAAAGGCGATTTGGTGCGCTCTGCCGAGATTCTCAAAGCGGCACTAAAAGCCTATAATTCAAAGTGATTTTTAGAAGCTGATCCGGCTATCCGCTATTAGCTTTCTTAAAAAAGCCTGGTTTTCTAAAGGGCGAAACGAGCTTCCTGTGGTCGCTGTTTCGCCCTAAGAAAACCGGGTCTTTTTTTGCAAAAGGCTAGCCGCGATATCCGGGCTAGGACGCGGTTTTCAAAACAATCTGCAACAGAGTTCCTTCTTAAAAACAAAAAACGTCCAATCATTGTAATCGCGGTATTTCCGCAACCAGCGTTTGTCGACTCCCAAAATCCCAACCTAGAAAAACCCGATTGCGACATTACTTGGAAGATTTCAGGTTTCCTAGCGAATCGCCCGTAAACGGAACTGCACAAACGATTCATCGGTTGCTTAATCCCTATCCCATTTTTCATTTTCCAGCGCAAAAACAACTATGCCGTCTTTGCCATTCTTGGGTTGTAATTCAGAAAACACTTACTAGCCTTTGAGCTTCAATAGGCTTTCGAATAACCAACTTGACAAGTATGGCTCTCAAAACCTATGTCTTTAGGTGATTTTTACAGCTTTCTACTTTCGTATATACTGAAAGGTTCCAATTTGCCAGACACGAAATCCGAAAGCACTTTTTCATTCAAAAGCGCAGGATCTCCTATCCATTTTATGACACCTTTGTCATCAATCAATAAAGTGAAAGGAATCACAAGCTTTCTCAAACCACCATTCCAGAAACTGTTGATCTGCCTTTTATCCGAAACCACGATCGAATTAAACTTCACTTTTTTCAAAAGTTTCTCAATCGTATTTCTGTCTTCGTCGGTAATCGAGATAAAATAGATTTTCGGGTCGTTGATTTTCGACTGCAGTTCGTTCAGATGCTTTACTTGTCTCAGGCAAGGTTCACACCAAGTTGCCCAAAATTCCAATACTATAAACTTGCCTTCGAGTTTTTTGTCGGCTGGTACATTCGCTATCCATTGGTCAAACCGCAATTCGGGTTTAGCGCCCAACCGGATTTTCCTGTTCTGGTAATCGGGTTGCGCATTTGCCATGAAGACGAAACTCAAAGCCAGAAGCAGGAGTAGATTTTTCATTTGTGAATGTGGTGATCCGAAAGCTACAAAATTCACAACTACCAAAAACAAAAACCGCGACCCTTTTCAGAATCGCGGTTTTTTATATCGGTATAAAACTTATCGTTTCAACGAGAAGTGTGCCCTGAATTCTCTCATGGCCCCATTCTCATCCGGATACTCTACCAAGAACCAGTAATCGGTAGATGGCATAGGTTTTCCGTTATAAGTTCCGTCCCATCCGTTCCCGCTTTCAGGTCCCAGAGGATCCGGAGCGATCTGCTTGATGAGTTTCCCGTAGCGGTCAAATATATAAATTTTTGTCCTTCCGTCGTTCTCCAGACCGTAGGTATTCCACACCTCGTTGAAGCCGTCGCCGTTCGGGGTGAAGAAGTGCGGGTAGTTGATCAGGGTGAAGGTCACCTCGTCGGACGTGCCGCAGGCGCTTCTCACAAGCACCGTGTGCTGGCCTGGGCCGACATTGGTGAACAGCCCGCCGTTGGCCAGCCAAGGCCCGCCGTCAAGGGAGTACTCGAAGTCCTGAGGGTTCGTGCCCGATACGGTGATCTGCACGCTCTGGTGCTCCTGGAACGCCCCG
>JBCNQO010000138.1:0-5523 GCA_039592825.1 Flavobacterium sp. | reverse complement strand
GAAAAACCCGCGTTTCATCGATCCGAAGTACAATCCGGTTGGCACGTATCGCACGAGTTTTACGGTTCCTCAAAATTGGAACGAGCACGAAGTCATTCTGCATTTCGGGTCGATCACGGGTTACGCCCAGATTTACGTGAACGGAAAAGAAGTCGGGATGACCAAGGCGTCCAAAACAGCTGCCGAGTTCGACATTACGTCTTTCCTCAAAAAAGGCGAGAATTTGCTCGCAGTTCAAGTCACGCGCTGGCATGACGGAAGTTATCTCGAAGACCAGGATTTCTGGCGTTTGACGGGAATTGAGCGCGACGTTTTTCTTCAGGCGTATCCGAAACAGTCGGTTTGGGATTTCGAGGTGAAAGGCGATCTGGACGCGACGTACACGAACGGACAATTGCAAGCCAACGTGCAAGTGCGTCAGTTTGCAAATACAAAACCATCCGCGGCTAACCTTACTTTTTCGCTTTTTGATGCCGATGGAAAACAGGTGTACACCGAAACCAAGAAATCCGCTTCGACGGTTAACTTCACCACGAACGTTCCGAATGTGAAGAAATGGAGTTCGGAAACACCGACGCTGTATCGTTACGAGATAGCGCTTGACCAGAAAGGCAAGAAAACCTTCGTTTCGGGCAAGACCGGATTCCGCAAGGTCGAGATCAAAGACGCCCAACTCATGGTGAACGGAAGCCCGATCCTGGTGCGAGGCGTGAACATCCACGAACACGATCCAGACAACGGCCACGTGCCCAACCGCGAGCTCATGATGAAAGATCTGGCGCTCATGAAACAGCACAACATCAACACGATCAGGATGTGCCATTATCCGCACGATGCTTATTTCTATGAATTGTGTGACAAATACGGTTTTTATGTCGTGGATGAGGCCAACATCGAAACCCACGCCATGGGAGCCGAATGGCAGAATTCGTTCGACAAATCGAAGCATCCGGCTTACTTGCCAGAATGGGCGCCCGCTCACACCGACAGGATCGTGAGAATGCTCGAGTCGAACAAGAACTATCCGTCGATCATCATTTGGTCAATGGGTAACGAATGTGGGAACGGCCCGGTTTTCTACGACAATTATGCGTGGATCAAAAAACGCGATGCCTCACGACCTGTGATGTTCGAACAAGCGGGCGAAAATGCCGACACCGACATCGTGGCGCCAATGTATCCGGGCATCGACAGCATGAAAAAATATGCAGCCGACAACACCAAAACGCGTCCTTACATCATGTGTGAATATTCGCATGCGATGGGCAACTCGAACGGCAATTTCCAGGAATATTTCGACATCATCAACTCGAGCAAACACATGCAAGGCGGTTGCATCTGGGATTGGGTCGATCAGGGAATGCGCACCAAAGACGCCAAAGGCACCGAGTTTTTCGCCTATGGCGGCGATCTTGGCGGAAAAGATTTGCAGAACGACGAAAATTTCTGTGCCAACGGTTTGGTGAGCGCCGACCGCAAACCGCATCCGGGATTGCTTGAAGTGAAAAAAGTGTATCAGGACATTTTGTTTTCGGTCAAGGACGGAAAACTGCACACGAAAAATATCTTCCATTACACGAATCTTGACCAATTCGAGGTGAAATATGAAGTGATCCGCAACGGACAGATGATCACGAGCGGCATTCTCAAACTTGACACCAAGCCGCTTTCTACATCGGTTACCGATTTGCCCGTGCCGAAATTCGATCAAGACGGCGAGTACTTTCTGAATGTTTTCGCCTATACCAAAACCAAGACCGATCTCGTTCCGGCCAGACACGAAGCGGCTCGCGAACAGTTCAGGCTTAACGATTACGACTATTTCAAGAATCTGGAGAAACCAAAGTCAGGCAAACTCAAAACCAGCAAAAAAGGCGATGTGCTTTCGTTTTCGACAACAGAAGTTTCGGGAAGTTTCGATGTGAAGAAAGGCGAACTAACGAGCTATTCCGCGAAAGACGGCAAACAGGCGATCTCGAAATTCCCGACGCCGTACTTCTGGAGAGCGCCAACAGACAACGACTTCGGAAGCCAGGAACAGAAAAAGCTGGTCTTCTGGAAAGACGCCCACAAAAACGTGACGGTTTCGTCTGTAAAAGTCGGCAAACAAACCAAAGACGGCTTAGAAATCGTGGTGAACCAGTTGTTGTCGGACAAAAAAATCCCGTACACGACAACATATTTCATCCAGAACGACGGAAGTATCAAAGTGACAGCTTCCATGGACAAATCGGGAAAGGAAACACCAGAAATGATGCGCTTCGGGATGCGATTTGAACTCGATGGCGCTTTCGAAAACCTCAATTGGTACGGACGCGGCCCGTGGGAAAACTATTCCGACAGAAAAACCGCTTCGTTCCTTGGCCGATACAAAAGCAAAGTGGCCGACCAATTCACCTGGACGTACATCCGACCTCAGGAAAACGGCTACAAGACCGATGTGCGTTGGGTTTCGCTCCAAAACGCCGACGGTTACGGACTAGAAATTCTTGGCGACCAACCGCTTGGTTTCAGCGCGCTGAACGTCTCGACTGAAAGCATCGATCCGGGAACGGGCAAAGACCAGCGTCACACAAGCGACGTAAAACCCGAAGATAAGGTTTATCTTAGCATAGATGGCGCGCAACGAGGTGTTGGTGGCGACAACTCATGGGGTGCATTGCCTCACGAACCTTACCGTTTGAAGGCCGAGAAGTACTCGTATTCGTACACCATCCGATTGCTGAACAACAACAACTAAGACATGAAATCGAAGATTCACGAATTCCTTGGCATAAAATATTATCGCGTGAGTAAAAAACTACTGATTTGCGCTTTGGCGATCTGCGGATTTTCGTCTGCATTTGCCCAAAACGACCTCATCGTGAACACAGACGCGAGGCGAAACGTGTCGCTCAACGGCACCTGGCATTACATCATCGACACTTACGAAACCGGCTTTTACGACTATCGTTTCAAGGAGCGAAAGGAGAATGACAACGGCGCGTATTGGAACGAGAATGTAGCCAAGAGCAAGTCAGATCTTATCGAGCATCTTTATTCGGACAAAAGTTCGATAAAAGTTCCGGGCGATTGGAACCATCAGGATCGCCAGTTCTTGCATTACGAAGGAACGGTTTGGTATCAGCGCAAGTTTGATCGTCCGAAAACGAATAGCGACGACGACGTTTATTTGTACTTCGGAGCCGTGAATTACGAAGCTCACGTGTATTTGAACGGGAAAAAACTCGGTTGGCACAAAGGCGGATTCACGCCATTCAACTTCAAGATTCCGGCAAATGTTTTAAAAGACAAAGACAACTTTTTGGTCGTTAAGGTCGACAATAAGCGTCATGCAGACGAAATCCCGACGCTAAACACCGATTGGTGGAACTACGGCGGAATAACCCGAGACGTGAAATTGGTCATGGTTCCGAAGCAATTCATCAGCCAATACAATCTCGAACTGACGCAAAAACAGGACATTGTTTCGGCTGTCAAAAAGAACAGTTTTGCCGTGTCCGGATTCGTGAAAACCACCGATGCCAAGGGTTCGAAAGTAATTGTCGAGATTCCCGAACTCAAGTTCAAGAAAGAAATCGCAATCAGTTCCGATAGCACTCACATCGACTTCAATGTCAAAAACCTAAAGTTGTGGCAACCCGAAAAAGCCAAGTTGTACGAGGTGAAATTCACATTGGGCAAGGAAACGGTTTCGGAAAAAATCGGTTTCAGAAAAGTAGAAGTGCAAGGCAAGAAAATCCTCGTGAACGGACGACAAGTTTTTCTTCGCGGCATTTCGATTCACGAAGAAATTTCCCAAGACATCCGACGTGCTTATTCAGACGAAGATGCCAAGCAATTGCTGGGTTGGGCAAAGGAACTCGGTTGTAACATGGTGCGTTTGGCGCATTATCCGCACAACGAACACATGACGCGTCTGGCCGACGAAATGGGAATTCTGGTTTGGTCTGAAATTCCGGTGTATTGGACAATCGACTTCGGAAACGCAGACGTTCTCAAAAAAGCCGAAAAACAACTCGACGAAATGATCGCGAGAGACAGGAATCGCGCTTCGGTCATCATTTGGTCGGTTGGAAATGAAACGCCCGTGAGCGAAAACCGCACGAAATTCATGAGCACTTTGGTCAAACGCGCCAAACTTGCCGACGATACGCGATTGATCTCGGCCGCACTTGAAGTCGGCTACAACAAAGGCAAAAACCACGTCGATGATCCGCTTGGTGCGTTTACCGATATCGTCGCTTTGAACGAATATCTCGGTTGGTATTCTGGTCTTCCCGATGCTTGCCAAACCGCCCAATGGGAAGTCGCTTACGACAAGCCGTTCTTTATTTCTGAAACCGGAGCCGGCGCAAAAGGTGGTTTTCACGCCGACAAACTCACGCGTTTCAGCGAAGAATACCAGGAATGGTATTACGAAGAACAGATCAAGATGTTCGAGACGCGTTTCCCCGACAGCTATTCCGGACTTTCACCTTGGATTCTGTGTGATTTCCGAAGCCCGAAAAGAAACAATCCCGACTATCAGGAATTGTGGAACCGCAAAGGCCTGATCGACAATCTGGGCAACAAAAAGAAGGCGTTTTTCGTGCTCCAAGCCTATTACAAAAAGATAAAAGCCAAAGAAGATGCCGCGAATGCCAAGAATTGATTTGCTGTTTTTGCTTATCGGATTTTCGGTTTTCGGACAACAGACCAAGTTCGAGCCCGGACAGATCTGGAAAGATACCGATGGCAAACACATCAACGCACACGGCGGCGGAATTCTGTTCCAAAACGGAACTTATTTCTGGTACGGCGAACACAAAGGCGAAACGAACCGAGCCGACGTTGGCGTGACGGTCTATTCGTCCAAAGACTTGTACAACTGGAAAAACGAAGGCGTCGCGCTCGCAGTTTCATCGGACGAAAACTCCGAAATCGTGAAAGGTTGCATCATCGAGCGCCCGAAAGTCGTGTTCAACAAAAAGACCAAAAAGTACGTGATGTGGTTTCATCTGGAACTGAAAGATCAAGGTTACAAGGCGTCGCGCACAGGAGTTGCAATTTCTGATAATCCGAAAGGACCGTTCAAATACGTGAAATCGTATCGCCCGAACGCGAATGTTTGGCCAATCGGTTTCAAAGACGAATGGAAAAAAGTCGTTCCTGGCGAAGACACCGTAAAATGGTGGACGCCAAAGTGGAAAAAGCTCGTTCAGGAAGGAAGATTTATCAGACGTGATTTCGACAAAGGCCAGATGGCGCGCGACATGACGGTTTATGTAGACGACGACGGAAAGGCGTATCACATCCATTCATCCGAAGAAAACCTGACGCTTCACATCTCGGAACTTACCGACGATTACCTCGATTTTACAGGAAAATACGCCGTTCTCGAACCCGCCGGACACAACGAAGCGCCCGCGATTTTCAAGCAAGACGGCACTTATTACATGCTCACTTCGGGTTGCACGGGTTGGGATCCGAATGCCGCGCGCTCGTTCAAGTCGAAGAACATTTTCGGGCCTTGGGAAGCGC
>JBCNQO010000137.1:0-5524 GCA_039592825.1 Flavobacterium sp. | reverse complement strand
CGTAAAACTTCTCGAAGGCACACAAGGAAAAGGCGTCGTTTTGGCCGAAACCAAAAAAGCGGCCGAATCTGTGATCAATGCCTTCAAGAGTGTAAATGCGAACATTCTCGTACAAGAATTTATAAAGGAAGCCGACGGGAAAGACATCCGTTGTTTTGTAGTGGACGGAAAAGTCGTCGCGGCCATGCAACGCGAGGCACTTCCGGGCGAATTCCGCGCCAACATTCATCTGGGCGGAACGGCATCAGTCATAAAACCTACAGCCGAAGAAAAACGTATTGCGATTAAGGCGGCAAAAGCAATGGATCTCAAAGTGGCCGGCGTCGACATCATCCGATCTTCGAAAGGTCCATTGCTGCTCGAAGTGAATTCGTCTCCGGGTCTCGAAGGTATCGAAGGCGCGACAAACAAAGACATTGCGGGCGAAATGATCAAAGCCATCGAAAAGAACTTTAAGTTGCAGAAAACCTCTCAGTCCGTTTGAATCCTTACCTCGACATAATCCTCAGAAGTGCGTCAGTCTACATTTTTATGGTCGTCGCCTTGCGGATTTTTGGCAAAAAGGAACTTTCCCAACTCAGTACGTTCGACGTCATCCTGATATTGCTTATAAGCAACGCCGTCCAGAACGCCATGGTTGGACCAGACACGTCATTGCTCGGCGGATTGGCGGCCGCGGCGGTGTTGTTCACCTTGAACTTCTTCGTCAAGAAAACCATTGCCAAATCGGGATTTTTCGAAAGATTGCTTCGCGACAAGCCTGAGATTCTTATCCACGACGGGCAACCCGATTTCAAGACTTTAGCCCGACTGGACATTAGCCACGACGAACTCGCCGAAGCCATGCGCGAACATGGTGTTGAATATTACAAAGACGTAAAACTGGCGATGCTAGAACCCGACGGAAACATTTCGATCATTTCGGGCGACAACCAAAAACTCAAACAGACGCACTTCAAACGCCGTCGTGCGCGCAAGAATGTAGTCAACGTTTGAAACCGTTTGGCTTCAGTTTTTTGAATTGACGTCTTCGGTCGTCTCCCCAATATTCAATCCAAACCACATTGGCGCGTTTGTCGAATACATAATGGAACTCGTCATTACGGTCTAGAAACAAGTAAAACTTTTGCTTCTCATATTGACGAAACCGGATGGCGTCGGTTGACTGCGAGCCGTTATAGATCACCAGGCTGTCACCTCTTTTCTCAATGGTCAAGGTGTCCGTTTTATTTACGAATTTTCCGGACAATTGATCCAGTCGACTTTTTTCCACTGGAATCTCTTTGTAACGATAGCGCTTCTGCCCAAGCATCCAAGTGTAAAGCTCTTCGGTCGAATAAGCATTGTCCCAACTGTTGTGATTTGTCTCCGGATACAACGTGAATTGGACATTATCGTTGTACTGTTTTACGGATTTTATCATTTCTTCTGACTCCGAAGGCAAGACGACGTCATCTTTCGCACCGTGAAAACACCATATCGGGATGTGTGCCAACCGGTAGTTCGATTCTGGATTGCCACCACCGCAAACCGGCGCGATCGCGGCGAATTCTTCTGGAAACTTCTGGGCAATTTCCCAAGTGCCGTATCCACCCATACTCAGCCCTGTCAGGTACACACGATCAGGATCGACCCTGTATTTCTTTTTCAGATCATCGAGCATTTTTTTGATGATATCCGGCTTGAAACCTTCGGGCTTGGGCGCTTGGGGCGATACGACTATCATAGGGAACTTCTTGCCTTGGGCAATAAGTCTTGGCGGGCCGTTTACTGCAACCTTGTTCACGTCTTCCCCACTCTCGCCAGATCCATGCAGGAAAATCATCAATGGCCAGTTTTTGGTTCCGTCAGCCTCATATCCATCTGGCAAATACAGCAAATATTGGGTTTCAAGTACAAACTTTTGGGGAGTTTGCTGACTTGAGGCCATAGCGCCCGAGAGTAGGACACAAAAGAAAAGTACCTTCTTCATTTGTTAGGTTTTGGATAAAGACTCGAAATTGCTATCGGTGTTACCGATTTACATTAAAAATACGCAAACTCCACAAAAGTCAATTTTTGGGATTCAAGAGTTTATGGTATTACTCAAGACTTGGGAAACTTCCGGCGGACAAAACACAAAAAAACCTGCCGAAAAAGCAGGTTCAAAAAGTTCAGAGGTTTACCATCCTGTGTTCGTGTGCGGTTGGTCGTTTGCCGATGAGTGATTCGAGTACGACCTGTACCTTCCAATGCCGTGATGCGTGTGGTGCTTTTTCTTTTCGCACGATTCCTGCATCTGTTCTCCAGAAGACTCCTCGCTTTGCAATCGATCAAATTGCAGGAAGAGTTCAGACGGGTTTTGGTTCGGTTCCTGATTTTCATCTTTCGGAACCAAATCTTTTCGATCAGTTTCCATGGATACCAAGTTAAATTGTTCCATAAAAGTACGATAAACTTACTGACGATTAGTCTTTTGGGTGAAATTTAACCCATAAAAAAGAGCCCGAAGGCTCCCTGATTGTTAAACCGTTCCCGGTCCTGTATTGGTCGTCGGCTGATCATCTGCCGAAGAATGGTTCGAATACGACTCATATTTCCGGTTGCCGTGACTTTGATGAAAACGCCTTTCTTCGCGTCCTTCGTCGGTAATGTCATTTCCCGAAACGTCTTTGTCTGCACCTAGGTACGGTTTCTCATTATCTGGTCTGCGATCGCGCTGCTCGTCCTGATTGCGCCAATCATTTTTGTTGTTGTCCATGATAGTTGTGTTTCTAGTTGTTCAGACAAGTTACGACAACCTATCTGGCAACGAAAGATCTTTGGCAGAACGTTCTGATAAGGAGAAGTTAAAGTGCCTGAGTGCCTGAGTGCCTGAGTGCCTGAGTGCCTGAGTGCCTGAGTGCCTGAGTGCCTGAGTGCCTGAGTGCCTGAGTGCCTGAGTGCCTGAGTGCCTGAGTGCCTGAGTGCCTGAGTGCCTGAGTGAAATTTATTGGGTTCGGATTTAACTGACAAGTATCTGTAGCATTTTTTCCCAAAAAAAAAACAAAAAAGCCAATCCGCTTGTGGATTGGCTTTTCTCTTAACATTTAGCAAAGTCTCCGGCACTCAGGATCTCCGGCACTCCGGCACTAAGACTAAACTGCCGGTTCCTGCTGACTCAAGCAATGGAAACTGCCCAAGCCCCAAATGATATCGGTAGAATCGATTCCAACGACTTTTCGCGTCTTGAAACAATCCTGAAGAATTGACAAAGCTTTGTCATCGTTGGCGTCGCGAAACGTCGGTACGATCACGTTCTCGTTCGAGATATAGAAATTGGCGTAAGAAGCCGGCAAGATCTGATCGTCGTAAATAACCGGTTTTGGCATCGGCAATTCGATTATGTTCAACTGCTTGCCCGTTTCCAAACGAAGCGTCTTTAAGGTCTCAAGATTTTCCTGAAGAATCGCGTAATTCTCATCGGACTTGTTTTCCTCGATAACCGTAACGACCGTGTCCTCGTTCACGAAACGCGTAATGTCGTCAATGTGTCCGTCGGTATCGTCACCTATGATTCCGTCCCCAATCCACAAAATATTGTCGACTCCATAAAAATCCACCAAATATTGCTCGATCTGGCCTTGATTCAGATGCGGGTTGCGGTTCTCGTTGAGCAAACAAGCCGTCGTGGTCAGCAAAGTCCCTTTTCCATTAAACTCCACGCTTCCGCCTTCCATCACGATTCCGGGATTGAAAACCGGCAGTCCAAGCGCTTTCCCAATCTCGGTCGGAACCACGTCGTCCAGATCAAACGGTGGATATTTCCCACCCCAGGCATTGTAACCCCAATCCACGATCGCTTTTTCGCGTGTCTCGCGGTTCACAAGAAACGCTGGCCCGTGATCGCGACACCAAGCATCGTTTGTCGGGTGAAAGTAGAACTTTATGTTGTCGAGCAAAGCTTCCAGACCCGAAACCGTTTTGGCGTAATCGGAATTGTAAAGGCTCAAAAGCGCGAATTCCTTCATCGCCTCGTCGGCCACGTTTATGCAAACCTTTTGGTGAGAAGCCACGCGCAAGATGAACTCGCTGTAAGGATTGTAAACCGTGTGAAGTTTTCCCGGCCACGAAGCCTCTTTGTGCGGCCAAGAAAGCCAAAGAGCCGTCTGTTTTTCGAATTCTGCTGGGAAGTGGAAACCTAGTTGCTTTGGAGTCATAAAAATGGGTGTCGAAAGTCAATTGTCAAACGACCTGTGTCTAGTCTATTATCTATCCGTCTATATTATCTCAAAAGATCAATCCTCGTCGATAAACCGTCTGGTAATCGGCTGATAACTGTCAATACGCCTGTCGCGCAAGAAAGGCCAGTGCATCCTGAAAAAGTCCGATTCCTTTTTGTCGATCTCTACGACAACGGTTTCTTCTTCCTCGTGAGATCCAAGGTAAAGCAATTTGCCCTGAGCATTCGTCACGAAACTTCCGCCCCAGAACTTCATCGCGCCGTCCTGCTCGAAACCTACGCGGTTCACGCTCACCACGGGAACGCCATTGGCCACGGCGTGCGAACGCTGTATCGTCTGCCACGCATTGTATTGGTCTTTGTTCGTCTCTTCATCCTGGTCTGTCGCCCAACCGATCGCTGTCGGATAGAACATGATTTCTGCGCCCATAAGTGCCGTGATGCGGCTGGCTTCCGGATACCATTGGTCCCAACAGATCAAAATCCCGATCGTAGCGAACTTGGTCTTGAAAACCTTGTAACCCAAATCTCCAGGCGTAAAGTAGAATTTCTCGTAATAAGCCGGATCGTCCGGAATGTGCATTTTGCGGTATTTTCCAAGGTAAGAACCGTCGGCATCGATTACCGCCGTCGTATTGTGGTACAAACCTTCTGCCCTTTTCTCGAACAAAGACGCGATGATCACCACGCCAAGTTCTTTGGCCACTTCCTGCAAAGCCGATGTACTCGGCCCGGGAATCGCCTCGGCCAGCTTGAAGTTCTCATAATCTTCCACATCGCAGAAGTACAAAGAAGTGAACAATTCCTGCAAGCAAACGATCTGCGCGCCTTTCTGCGCCGCCACACGAACCTCGCGGATCGCCTTATCAAGATTTTCCTGTTTGTCGGCGCTGCAAGTCATCTGCACCAAACCAATCTGGACTTTAGACATAGTAGTTGTTTTAGGGCGCAAATTTACATAAAAAAGTGCTCAAGTGCTAGGTGCGAAAGTGCTTGGGATTGTTATTTAAGTGCTAATTTTTTGGGCGTGCCGGCGGCTTGGTTTCAGTCGCAGTTGCAGCGGCAGAAGCAGATTTTCATCTCGTAACGAAATCCCGCAAGCCGCCGTCGGGCTACTCGTACTCGCTTTTTGCCAGGAAATCTTAATGTAACGCAACAAGATCTGGGCGGGCAAAAGAGCTCAAACAAAACGAGTATCCCTCACGCGAAAGTTCAAAATTCAACATTCCCTGTTCGTTGTTCAACATTCAAAACCAACAACCCAATCCGTGAAGTCTGCTGCTGGAGGTTGAAAAATCACAAAGGTATAGTTTCGATGGAATT
>JBCNQO010000136.1:0-5559 GCA_039592825.1 Flavobacterium sp. | reverse complement strand
AGCTTTGCCTGGTTTGGTGTTACACTGATTACTTCCGTCTTTTTCTTGCATTCGTTTGGTGTTTCCATGGATCAACAATTTTACGGATCGTGAAAAACACACAAAGCGGCGGTGGTATTTTGTTCAGATGTCGATCCCGAACCGTATGTACAAATGTTAGTTCTTTGGTTCAGGTTTGCCGCCTTGCTCAGAACTATCGGAAATTTGAATCAGAACGTTCCTTTTTGTCGAATAAGTATATAAAATTCAGAAAAATACCTCATTTGGAGTATTCTTCAGATTTGGTCGTGTCGACGACGGCAAATGGGCCTCTGGGAACGTAGACCATTTTTTCTTTAAAGTAGGTATTCAATTCCCGTTTGTCGGTCTGATGCGTCAAATAATACGGACGATTGTCAATTTTTCCGCTGACCTGGCTTTTAAGAAAGTACATTGTGCCGTATCTCGGGAGGTGATTATCGTCAGTGAGATCAAAATAGCCCGCCAAAACCAAGTTGATTGTGACGGTAGCTATCGGTTTGTCGTTTTCGTTCATTTTCTTCACATATACTCCCATAATGGGTGATTTGCATTCAGTTTGTTTCTGAGATAAGCCGGTTACCGGCAATCGCTGAAAATTTTGTAATAAATATCTGTAGCGAATATTGCAAAATCATCTATTCGAAAATCAGGAAAATAAGTATTCATCATTTCGTCTATTTCGCTTAGCGATAATAATTTTGCCCATTCCCAAACCTTTGTCTCAAGTTCAGTCATTCGTCGCATCGCCTAACTTTTGATGAATTGAACTTCGCCGCTATCTTCTCCTATCGCTGCATCGATTTCTAATCGAAAACATTCTTGACGAGTAATTTTTTCTTCTTCATAAAGATCACCGGCAATAACTGCTCGTGCGTTCAAATATGATTGTGAGGCGACAGCCGGTAACCGGCGCTAATCGCGATTGCTGGTTTTCGTCTCCGGCAGAGAGTATTCGGTTTGTGGAATTTTCTGTTTTCATAATTTCGTTTTCGTTAAGTTGTCGCAACCGCGGTGTAGCGCTTCAACGTTAGCGGTCAGCTTATGCAACCCTGTGCAAAGGATAAACATTCGCGAGTGGATTTTCCGAAAAAGTGATTTCGTTTCCATTGCAACATATATTACAAAATGCTTTTATGTAAATACTTTCTTCCGCTTCTTTTAACGCCTCTTTTATATGAGTTTGCGCGAACTCAATTAACCAAGATTCAACATCTTTTGGAGTTGGCGGAACGCCGTCAGGAAATGATTTCATTTTATTGATAATGAAAACTTCAGCTGGTGGAATTGTTTGCATAATAAATTGTTTAAAGCCGAACCGCTAACCGCCGCTAAAAGAAATTGCGGGTTTCCGGTAGCCGGTCGTTTGGTTTTCACGAAGTATTTTTATCGTAGCGGAGAGAACTCGTTCCGCTTGCACCGCAACTTCGTTTAGCGGTCACATCGTTAGCGGTCATTGCTACATTGCAATCGAACCATTCAAACCGACGTCAGCGATGTGAATGTTGAGTACGCCTTTATCGTGATTGAAATCTTTTTTAACAACCAGAGTTTCCCGGCCTTTGAATGTTACGGTCTCTTTCTCTAAGGGGATATAGTTGTATTCCCACTCATGTTCTTTGCCTGAATCGTCAATGATTTTAAATTTTGTATTCTTCATCCTTATTTGGTAATGCAACGAGCAGCCAAACGCGTTAATCCACATTGCTTTTTGTCGGTTGGCGGACGTTTGATTTTCACGAAGTATTTTTATTTGGCCGAGATTACTCTGCTTATTTCGACCGCAACTCCGTTTAGCGGTCACTCGCTCGCTCTATAACTTTGTTACATCTGTCATTTCCATGTCATAGCGCGGATGCACTCTTTTTTGATTGATGTATTCTTGTATCTTGGAATTAAGCTTTGTAGCGTTTTTGGCAGAAAACACCTTGATTTCCGCGCTTAACTTTGTGCTTTCCGTTGAAGTATAAAACCTGAAAGAGACTTTGAAGAAATGTGTTGCCATACTATTCAAATTGCTTGCTATTGTTAACCTCCTTAAGTTTTCTATCAATTTTTCGGTTGATTCGATCTCGGTAATTAGGATAAGTCTCACCCGGCGCAGGATCATAAGTGCCCAAATCGGCACTTGGTTTCTTAAAAATTCGCTTCAAAAATTTCATATCGTTTTGAATGAGTTACATTTTACCTCCAAAAAGCCCGTCACTATCATTGGCTCCAACGGTTTCTTCGAAAGGCTCTTTGCCATCATCAGGCGGCAACTCTTCCAATTCCCGAATCAAATTAAGCACACCGTTATTCTCCATCATTTCGTAGTCAAAGGCGTAAGCGCTTGTAGATGTGTCCGCAAAGCGCATGGATTTGATCGCGCCCAAGAAGTACTTCTTACTCTTGAAGTAGTTTTTCAAGGTTCCCTCACCTATCACTTCGGCCCCGTCGCGGGTCGACATTTCCTTGTGATAGAGTTGGTGCACAGAATTCAGTCTTAGAAACAGCACGCGTTTTTGCCCGTTAAGCTTGATTTCTTCCGCTGCTTCACCTTTTCTGGTAAATACCGAAATCGAAATCGGCCTGTCGATTTTAAAATGCATTCCGTCTTTGATTCGGTGCGTATCGAGCAAGAACTCGATCGATCGCCAAAAGTCGGCCAGACCTTCGCTTTCCACGATCAGATCACTACTGTCGAGAATCGCGTCTTTGAACTGGTCGTAAATCTGTTTCCAGGTAAACGGAAACTCAAATTGATCCTGAAGGATTTTGATAGGAACAAGCAACACCAGATAATTCTGCAACATCCGCTCCTGGTATTCTTTTCCGCGCAAATCGGCTTTCAATTCGTTGTTGAGTTGCGTGTAGATCTTTGTCATATCCTTTTCGATCTGTTCGCGATGCAAAAGCAAGTCGCAAAGCAGACTGCTTAAACCCTGTTTTTGCCATTGTTTCAAGCGCATAAGGTTGTCGGACTGTTCCTCGGTGTACGTTTCCTGAGGTTTTATGAAATGGCAAATGACCGACCTTGAAGTGAGTGAATTATCGTCACGCGACGACAAGTATTGCGAAAGAAGAATAAGACTGCAGTTCACTTTTGTTATCGATGTTCGGTTGTCACCGGTAGCCTTTCCGAGCTCACGTCCGAACCCGTTGTACGATCCTTTTATCGACTGGAAAATGTGGTCGCTTAAACCGTCGTGGTATTCCTCGAGCGCTGTCGGTGCATTTTTCAATCGAGCGAGACGACGACTAAAAGCGACTTGTGTTCCCGAATTCAAATCGAATGACTTTTGGTTGAACGTGAAAAGCGAAACGATACTGTCTGAAAAAATCGTTTTTCCGGAACCTTTCTCGCCCGCCAAGAACATTATTGGGAAAAAGTCGTACTTCTTCATGAACAGATCCTTGAAAAGTGAGGCGATCGCAAAGGAAATTCCCACAACCGCGTGCTTGCCATAAACCAAGTGCATCTGGTTCATCCAATCGTTCAGATTAACGGGTGCTTTTTTGTACACGAAATAACGGTCGTTTTCGTACGGATCGTCGCCCTCTTTCGCGTGCTTATACATAATCGACGATGCCGGCAGATAGTAGTGTTCTATTTCATCGAGGTAAATCTTTTCCGATTCGCCCTGCATATCTTCGTCTTTTGGAAGATCGAGCTTGACAATGCCATAAGTGTTGGGCTCTTTCATTGTCCTGTTGTGCAGAATCATGTCGGCGAAAGCGAAAAAGCCGTCGTCATTCCATCCAAGGGTCTTAACCTCGTTCGCTATAATAAAGTTCTTCAGCACGTTATTCTTGAAAAGTTTGAACTGCTTTACGTCCACGTCGGGCATAAAAAACAAGCTGTCTATCTCCAATAGCTTGCTCTCGAACTTTGTCATTTGGACAAAATCCTGCACGTCGAAATCTACGATGCGGCGCTTACCGTTCTCGAATACGATCTCGCAGAGGCGCTTGTGTTCCTGCTGCCCTTTGATGAAGAAAAGTGGGGTGAGCCGGAAGTTCGTGCCCTGGAAAAACTTTTCACGACCGCGGAACCATATATAGTTGCCATGAGTAACGAATCCTGTTGTAAGGAACTGCGTGAAATCGGCGCCCGGGGGCAATCCCATCGTGTCGGCATTTTCCTCGCTGATCTCTTTCGATTTCTTCGATTTTTCTTCGGCTTTGGAAACGAAACCTTTCATGATGTCACGAAATTCCTTCGGGGTCGATTTCATGATCTTCGAACAATCAATGATGTATCGGTTTCGCTTTACATCATCTTTGATCTCGAACAGCATTTCGCAGACTTCCGTAACCGCTTCCGAAATAGCGTGCGGATCGTTGGCCGCTTTCAATTTCAGCTTTTCGGTTTTCCAGAGAACGGCATCAAGCACACTTTCTTTGATGTGCTTGCGAACGGCTTCACCTTTTGCCTCAATTTCGGTTTTGCCTTCACCAACTTCAAAGTCGGAAAACTTACGCGAAAAACTGTCCGGATCTTCACCTTCTGGCAGAATCATAACCGACACCTTCAAACCTTCCGACAAAAGCGTATTGACATCGCGCAGCGCCGCTTTCAATCCCGCCTTGTCGTTTCCTTCGCTATCGTAGCCGTCGTTATCTCGGCAGATTACGACGTGATTGGTGAATCGTAACAAAAGTTTCACCTGTTGCAGACTTAACGGCGCGGTTCCGCAGTTAGCCACTGTGTTTGGGCAACCGTTTTGGTGCATACCAGTAACGTCGGTATAACCTTCCACAAGCATTGCAAACCCAAATTTGTGTATGTAGGTGCGCGCCTGGTACAATCCATAGAGCACGTTTTGCTTCTGATACAGTTCGCCTTCTGGAGAGTTCATGTACTTCGCTTCATTCTTCCGGCTCTCATCGTCGGATTTTCGTCCGCCATATCCCACGATGTCGCCTTTCACGTCGTGAATCGGGAACATCAGCCGATCTACATAAAAATCGTAGGTTCGCCCTTCTTTCTGTTTGACAAGATTGACGGTTTTGGCTTGCTCCACCTTTGCTTTTTCGATCACCCAATTGGCAATGAAATTGAAACCGCCAGGCGCGTAACCGATTTCGAAGTTTGCGATCGTTTCCTCGGTCATTTCTCGTTCCTCAACAATCATTTTGGCCCAATGATCTGCCGGAAGTTTCAGTAACTCTTTGTGGAATTTGGCAGAAATGCCTTTTGTGAGGTCGAAAAGCTCCTGACGATACGAGCGTTTGCGCTGTACATCTTCCGAAACTTTCTCTTCCATTAAAACGATGCCGCAGATGTCAGCGATCGTTTTCACCGCCTCGTAGAACGAAAAACCTTTGTGCTCACGGACGAAATGTATCGCGTCCCCCCCTTTTCCCGAACTGAAATCCTTGAACGTCTGTGTAGCAGGGAAAATGGCTAAAGAAGCGGTTCTGTCTTCCGACCATGGCGATTTGGCAAAGAATGCGCTGCCTTTTTTCTTGACCTCGATAAAGCGCTCAATCACTTTTACGATATCGGCATTTCTTACTTCCTCAATGCTTTGTTCGGTGTACATTCTTCAATTAATG
>JBCNQO010000135.1:0-5589 GCA_039592825.1 Flavobacterium sp. | reverse complement strand
CCGCTCATTTCGGTCATGAACCTTTTTGCGCTCTCTACCGGATTCGTGCTCAAGCCCAAACGCGTGATTGTCGCATTTTACAGAGGTTGCCGAAGCAAGAACCTTTATTATATGGCCGACGGAATGTCCGAAGCCGAAATCGATGCGATCGATCTGGAAACCATGAAAACCGGACATCTGGAGCGCGCCCCAAAAGTCCGGTACAAATTTTTTCGTCAGGTGGAATTTGCCGGTTATATTTTCTTTTCGATGATCATCCACGTGGGAATGCTCGTGGCCGGAAAGCTTTTGCTCATGGCCGAAAGCGTGAAAAACAGATTGAAGCCCGCAAGTTGAATTTTATCGGTCGTAGCCGACGTTTCCCAAAGCGATAGGATCGAGATTGGCCACGACCCAATTCACGCCCAGTTCGACCATTCTATAGATTCTGGCCTTTTCGAAAGTTATGGCTTTGATTTCCGTTACCAACTTTTTCGTTTCTTCCAATTCCGATGCGTTCAACGGATTGCCGTTCTGGACATAATCCGCGAAAGCGTCGGTCATTTTCTTGTAGTCGGAATCCCAGTTTATGGCGCCGTTGTCGAGCAGTTCTCGCGAGATTTTTCCCGTCAGACGAATCACTTCTCCTTGAACCGTGGACGCTTGTCCGCTTGACGGCACCAAAAGTTCCCAAAGTTCCTCGTGTTGTTTTTGCCACGTTTTTGCAGTTACCGGAATAGGAGATTTTCCGTCGTAAACAACTCGCATTGGAACGGGTTCTACTTCGAAAAGTTTGTAAAGTTCGTTTAAGGCATCGCTAGTTTCGTTTACCGATTCGTCGTTGAATCTCGGTCTGTGGAATTCGAAACTCTTACCGATTTCGGTTACGAAGGTTTTCATTCTCTCGGTTTTCTTTGCGCCCGCGGCCAAAAGGATTTTCGAGATTTCGAGTGTGTTCTCGATGTCGATATTGTTGCACGAAAACAGGTTCACTTCCAAAGGCGTGTAAACGTTATCTTGCCCGTATCCGTAAGTCGATTGACTGTCTACATTCGCACCGGATTCGAGCAAAATTTTCACGTTCTCCACGATATGGTTCTGCACGGCGCATTGCAAAGGCGAACCTTTTCCGTTGTCGAAGTTGACGTTCGCACCGAGTTCGATCAGGCTTTTGATGTTGCCCGAATAGCGCATCGAACGTTCTTGCAAAGGCGTTCTCTTGTAATCGTCCTGCGATTCTATGTCGAGACCGTTTTCCACTAGCCATTTGGCCAATTCGTGCGGACAATCGTTGAAAGCCAGCGCGGTCTGTTTGGAATAGCCGCCTTTGGCATCGAGTTCTGTTGTGTCAAAAAGTTTGATGAGTTCTTCGACGGACGAATTCTGGAGTAAAGCTTCGAAATCTTTTGGAAGTGTTTTCCTCTTTTTTGCCATAGTTGATTTTTCTTACAATATAGAAAAAGCCCTGAACTGATGAACAATCCAGGGCTAAAATTATGTGGGAATTTCCGCTACTATTTCAAGCTTCCGACCATATGTTCAGGTTTTACCCAAGCGTCGAAATCTTCTGGGGAAACATAGCCCAAACGAACCGCTTCTTCTTTTAGAGTCGTTCCGTTTTTGTGGGCAGTTTGGGCGATTTCGGCCGCTTTGTAATATCCGATCTTGGTGTTCAAAGCTGTTACGAGCATTAGTGAATTGTCTACCAATTCCTTGATGCGCTTGTGGTTCGGTTCGATACCTTGCGCGCAATGTTCGTCGAAAGACATACAGGCGTCGCCAATAAGACGTGCCGACTGCAAGAAGTTCGAGGCCATCAAAGGTTTAAAAACGTTGAGTTCGTAATGGCCTTGCGTGCCACCGATCGTGATCGCCACGTCGTTCCCCATAACCTGGGCGCAAACCATCGTCAAGGCTTCGCACTGCGTCGGGTTCACTTTTCCTGGCATGATCGACGATCCCGGCTCGTTTTCTGGGATGAAAATCTCTCCAATTCCCGAACGCGGGCCAGACGCCAACATTCTGATGTCGTTCGCGATCTTGTTCAACGAAACCGCCAACTGTTTCAACGCTCCGTGTGTTTCCACGATGGCGTCGTGAGAAGCCAAAGCCTCGAATTTGTTCGGAGCCGTCACAAACGGATGTCCTGTGAATTTGGTGATATATTCGGCTACTTTTACGTCGTAACCTTCTGGTGTGTTCAATCCTGTTCCTACGGCAGTTCCGCCAAGAGCGAGTTCCGAAAGGTGAGCTAAAGTGTTTCTAAGTGCCTTTAGTCCGTAGTTCAATTGGGCAACATAACCCGAAAGTTCCTGACCCAAAGTAAGTGGCGTCGCATCCATAAGGTGCGTACGTCCGATTTTTACGACATTCATGAATTCTTCGGATTTGGCTTTCAAGGTGTCGCGCAATTTCTCGACGCCCGGAATCGTCACTTCCACGACCGCTTTGTAAGCCGCGATGTGCATTCCCGTAGGATAAGTGTCGTTAGAAGATTGGGATTTGTTGACATCGTCGTTCGCTTTCACGACCGCTTCATCTTCACCGATCTTAAGTCCGGCCAAAACCTGTGCGCGGTTGGCCACGACTTCGTTCACGTTCATGTTCGATTGCGTGCCCGAACCCGTTTGCCAGATCACGAGCGGGAATTCGTCCCAAAGTTTTCCGGCGAGGATCTCGTCGCAAACCGCACCGATCGCGTCTCTTTTTTCGACAGACAAAACGCCAAGGTCGTGGTTGGCAAAAGCCGCGGCTTTCTTGAGATAGGCAAAACCTTCGACGATTTCCTTAGGCATCGAGCCAGAAGGGCCAATCTTGAAGTTGTTGCGCGAACGCTCTGTTTGTGCGCCCCAATACTTGTATGCGGGTACTTTTACCTCGCCCATGGTGTCTTTTTCTATTCTGTATTCCATTTTTATATGTAGTTCGTTATTCAGTTTTTCAATCGTCCCAAATTTAAGCCGAAATCTTTGTTAATAAAAATGAAAGTCGCCCTTTGTGGGGAAAAATACTATCGTTACATTTGCGTATAATTCAAAAAAATTCCGGAAAACATGTTTGAATTTCAACAGTACTTGGGCTTTTTGCTGTTCCTGTGCATCTTCACAACCGGTTTTTGGCTAATGATCTTCCTGATCAACTTCGTAATGTACTGGGTTGCAGGAGCGAGCTGGGAACTTTGGAAAGAGAAGCGCGCGGCGAAAAAACTGAGTAATCAGTAAATCGGTAATCTAGAAACCGATTTTTGGAAAAGGAGGTCTTTACGGCTTCCTTTTTTTATACTTTCAATTTTCCTGAAGAACGACAAAATGGTGTTTGTAGCAATCTTCTCGTGTTTACTTATAATGTACGGCGTCATTTATACGATGTCGAAACAAAATAATTTGCATCGGAATTCGAGAAATGACAATTCCGGAAGGATTTCCCTTGAAGAAACCGTGCGCAGGCAAGCCCAGGAAAGAGAAGATGCGATCAAGGCCATTTTCGACAAGGCCGAATTTGTCAACAAGAATTGTGACCGCCTCGAAGATTTTGTCGTGAACGAGGATTTGAACGCTTTCGATTTGAGGAAACTGGCGCAGCTCAACGGAATAAATCTCGAGATTCCCGAAGCCTGGTTTGCTTTGACCCTCGATCTGGTCAGGGAATTGGACGCCGTCGGTTGGAACAGAAAGGTTTCCTGCATCAAAGAGAAATATGCGAGTCTGAGGTTTTACACCGACTATAAGCACGACAGCCCGGAATCTGAAATCATCGAAAAGTACGAGCATAAGTCAGAACACGTTTGCCAGACTTGTGGTCGACGAGGCGAAAAAAGGTTCGGTGGCAATTGGGAATACGTCGCTTGTTATGAGCATTATCGCAAAAATCGTGGGCAGATTTCTTTGACGGATTCGGGTTTCGTCCACAATAAAAACGAATACTTCTGGAGCGATGTGAAAGAGGTGACTTTGGACGAAAAAGACAGAGACGGAAATTATGCGTTGCTGAAAATCGGGTTCCATTCGCCTAAAGTCAAGGAAAGTTATTCAGGCACAACTTTGTATGTAAGAAAAAGTATGATTGGTTTCGGGAAATTCATTTTGGGTTTGCCCGATGAAATTGCACTTTCAGATCGCGATTATCCCAGTCAGTTTGAGTCTGCCGACTATTGCGAGATTTGCGGATTTGAGGCAGTTTATTCGGGCGAATGCGAATGTTGCGAAAATCCTTCCTGGGAAAGTTATCGCAAACGATGGGACGAACCGTTGGAAGGGAAAAGGGATTTCATAGTAAGAAACCAACTTTCGTGGGCATTGGACGAAGGCGACGTCCTGGAATCCGAAGAAAAGAATTACCAAAAAAATCCGAATCACGAAATCCTGTTCACGTCTCAAGAACTCGAGAAAGCCAGAAGATACGAATCAGAAGAAAATCAGGAATAGCATCCGCAAAAGCGAAAATCATCCAAAAACAAAAAACTCCAAACTAAGACAGCTTGGAGTTTTTTTATGGGATTCCAAAATTGGAATTTGTTTTTCTTGGAATTTGGAGCTTATCCTGGGAATTCCTCATTTCCACCGCCTTCGCCATCGCGTGGCTGACGGTCGCGTTGGTCGCGCTCGTTCTTTTTCTTGTTGAAACGGTAAGTGAGTGAAAGCGTGATCTGGCGCACTCTCCACTGCATTTCGCTATATGATTCCAAAACGCCCGGAATGTACGTTTCGTTGATTCTTTTGCGAGAGTTGAAAACGTCCTGGCAGTTCAAAGCCAAAGTCGCTTTTTCCTTGAACAGATCTTTGCTCAAACCAAGGTTCATGCTAGGAACTCCTTTGCTTTTTCCTTGAGCGTTCGTCTGCGGACCGTTGTAGTTGAAGTTGGTCTGCCAGTCGATTTTCCAAGGCAAGTTTACCTTTGATGTTAAACGCGTTGACCACGAATAAGCTACGTTGTCGAAGTTCTGGGTTTCAACGCTTCCGTCTGTCAAAGTAAAGCTGTAGTCGCCTTGCGTCTCGTTTCGGAATAGGTTGAAGTTGCTGTTGAGTTTCCACCATTTGAAAGGCGAATAGTTGAGCGTGAACTCAAAACCGGCGCGGTATTCACGGCCAAGGTTGATTGGCGTGGTAAGGATTACCGGCGTTTGCGTGCCGTCGCCATTGTCTACGAATTCACCCGATTGGCGTCTTACGAACTGGAAAGAATCAGTAGTGATATTAACGAATGCCGATGTGCTGAAGGTAAGTTTCTTCCAACGCTTCAGATATCCCAAATCGAAGGAATTACTGAATGCGGGATCAAGATCCGGATTACCCTGGAACAAGTTGATGTTACTCGAGTAGTTCGAGAACGGGTTGAGCAATCGACCGCGCGGACGCGAAATTCTTCGGCTGTAACTCAAAGAGATGCTGCTTTCGTCTGCCAATTCATAAGTAAGGAAAAGGCTAGGGAAGAAGTTGTTGTAGTGTTTGTTGTTGTAATCCTGCGTAAACAACTGGTTGATGTCGATGTTCGAATCTTCCCAGCGAAGTCCAGCCAAATAAGAGAATTTGCCGTATTTCGAACCGTATTGCATGTACAAAGCGTTGATTTTCTCCTTGTAATCGAGCTTGTTCGTGAAGTTGTAGTTCAGGT
>JBCNQO010000134.1:0-5602 GCA_039592825.1 Flavobacterium sp. | reverse complement strand
AGCACTCCAGAATTTCATGTTGGCCCAGATTTTTGCCGACGCTCCAGACAAACGCGAAGCTTGTTACTTCAACCGGAATTCCAAAATCCCGGCTTCCGAAGCGCTTGCCTACGCAAAAACGAATGCCGAAAAAGCGAACGTTCTGGCATTTTACGCGACTTTCCGGCACGATCCGGTTTTGGCCGATCTCGAGAAAATCTACGCTCTTGACCCGAATTCCCAATGGCTCGGATTTTTGCTTTTGAGAGAGATGAACAAGCTCGAAGATTGGGTCTTTACGCCTTATTACTTCGTTTTCCAGCCGTCGATTTCGCCTTATACAGACGATGAGCCGAACAGCGCCGTGATTCTCAAAAGATCGGAACGCGACCGGAAGTATGCCAAAATGGTGTTGGATTTTGCGAAATCGGTCAACAAACAGAAAGTTTTCGACAGCGAACTCTGGCAGATTTCCGAAGCCGAACTCGAACTCATGTGCCGAAACTACGACGCATCCATTGCCAAAATCGACCAATTGCTTTCGAAGAAAATTTCTGATGAAAAAATCGCGAATCAGGCAAAAATCGTGAAAGCTTTGGCACTTATTTCTCGTCAGCCAAACGGCAATGCCAAAATCCCGAATGAAATTGAACCGATTCTTTTGGCCAACAAAAACAATGCTTATTTCTTGTTCGCGATCGGAAAGGAACTCGAACGCAAAGGCAATTTCACCCAATCGGCTTTGCTTTACGCCGCGACTTTGGGCGAAGACGGTCATTTTTGGGAAAACAGCGTTTACTGGCGAAAGGAAAATGTCAAATATGAAGGTGCCGACACCGACTATTTTTACGACTATTTCGATTACCTGAACATTTTCTCGAAACCCGAAGATTTGTCTGCTTTGGTTTCGGATGTCGAAAAAAAGAAAGACGAAAGCGGCAAATCAGACTTTGAACGCTGGCTTTACAAGCGAACATCATCGGATCTCTATTTCCTCAAAGACTTGCTCGGAACCAAGTACATGAGGCGAAACGATTTGGCCAATGCCCAAAAAACTTTTAACGCGATTCCGGCGAATTATTGGATCGAGAACTATTCGCTTTGGGAGAAAAATGGAAGAATCACGCAGTATTCCGAAGGCAGCAACATTTTTGACGGCAATCCGTTTTTCGAGATGAAACACACGCCTGATTTTATGCCGAAACGAGATGTTCTTCGCATGAACAAAGCATCGGTCGTAAACCAGTTGCTTGCCTATATGGCAAAAGCCGATGATCCGAAACAGAAAAATCGCGACTATTACGCATTTCTCGTCGCCAATTGTTACTACAATATGACCGATCAGGGAAATTCCTGGATGATGAACCGCTTCAACTACGCCTATTCGATTTCGGCCGAACCTTATGTAGAAGGCGATCGCGATTTTCGTGGTTGTACTTTCGCGAAAGCCCATTATCTCAAGGCTTACAAGCTTGCCACGAATCACAAGTTCAAGATGCTTTGCCTGAGAATGGCCGCAACATGCCAAGAGAATTTGCAGGCTTACGACACCCAATTTGACCAGAAAGCCAGAGACGCGTGGACAAAATTGCCGGCTACGGAAACGAATCCTTATTATAAGGAATTATACCAAAATTTCCCCGACGATTACTACAAACTCGAATCGTCTTGCGGGTTTTTCCCGGAATATTTCCGCGAACGCGCCAAGTCACTTTAACTTGTAGAACACGAATTGCTGCTTGACGTTGTGTTCATATGTATTGTCTGACGTGATCGAATCGCCGTGAAACATCAGTGTTTTCAAATCGCCGTTGTCAAGACTTTTGAAAGAAATACTGTTTTTGGTAGCACCGACCACAATAGAACGCCATTTTTTGTCGCCTTCATCGTCGATCTGCCAAATCGTATCGTTTCGCAATTGCAGAAAGGAAACCGTTTTCATCACTGGCAGCGTATCGGGTAATTTCTTGATGTCTAGTGAGCCGTCGCAACGAAAAGTCGAGTCGTCAATTTTTATCCATTCGTGCACCAAATCAGCTTTTTCTGAAAGTTTTCCCCATTTCCCCAAAATCCAGCCGGCTTTCTGTTCCAGCTCGCTTTTGGGTTTTGCCACAGGTTTCGGTTGGTTCGCCAATTCTTTTTCCTGACAAGAAACCAATGCCAGCAATGCAATCGCCAGAATGTATAATCTTCTCATAACCAATTGTTCGTTAATCGGTTAAAAGTAATCCGAAACCTAAAAATCGCCATTAGGGTTTTCCCTGAACTTATCAACAGCCATAAAAAAAACACGCCCGAAAGCGTGTCTCCAAATCTAAATTAAGTAAGGTCATTTCATCGCCACGAGTTTGGCTTCGTCTTCGGCCAAATCTGTTATCGCGAAGGTTTTCACGTCCGATATCGCCATTTCGTCGAGCACGTCAACGAGATTTCTGTAGTTCGATTTCTTTCCGGGTTTGATCAAAACGATCAGTCCTTCGCCTTTTTTTCCTATCGATTCGCAGTAAGCTTCGGCCTTTTTCTTGCTTTCGATGACTTGTTTGCGAAAAGCCGACGTTCCCGAAGCGATTTCGGCAGGACGATTTTCGGACAATTTACCCATAAAGCATTTAAGCCTGTCGTTGTCGTCGATCAGTACAGTCAACGTTCGGTTCTCATCGATCTTGATTGGCGGACCAGGCGTGTTGTCTGGCATGGCCAAATCCATCGACTGAGGTTTCGACAAAGAAGTCGTGAGCATAAAAAACGTGATGAGCAAAAACGCGAGGTCGACCATTGCGGTCAAATCTACTCTCGAACTGAGCTTTTTGCTGCGGACTTTGCGGGTTTTCGCGCCTGAATCCTGTGAAGTGTTCAATTCTGCCATGGTGGTTGGTTTTGGTTGGTAAATGGCTAAGTGACAACGATTGTGGCCGATGTCTTACTTCCCAACGTCAAACGGCTTTGTGTTATTGTGCAGTTTTGGTCAGAATTTACTTCGGATACAAAAAAACTCACTTCACCTTTTTCATCGGGAATTCCTCTTTCTTTTCGACGCCTTTCTCGCGTCCGGAAATAGTGGCTTTCAAAGAATCGCCGTAGTTTTCATAAACGATTTTCGTAGGATAATCGTGCTTCGGATTCTCGAAAACCATTTCTTTCGAATCGTTTTTGGTCATGGCGAATTCGATCGGTTTGTCGCCGTTCTGACCATAAGCCTGCGCAATGTAGATCAGATTGCCATTTCTGGAAACAAGACGCACTTTTTCCGAGAAAACCGTTTCGTTTTTGGGTGTGATGAAAAATGTTCTCGCTTGCAAAGAAGAATCCGATTCGCTCGTCCAGGTTTCGGTGAGCGTGCCTTCTTTCGAGACGTCTTTCCATTCGCCCACAAGCCATTTCGCGCTTTCGAGTGGAGATGCGTTTTCTGTTTTTACTTCGGTTGTTTCTGATGTTTCCTGTTTTTTGTTCGAACAGGAGATTGTGACAATTGCGATAAAAAAGAGTGTGATTTTTTTCATGGTTCCGATGTTTTGTTTCCCGCAAAGATTCGGTTTTCGACGCATCCAAAATTGTAAAAATCCGACTTTATTCGAGATTGAAGTATTTTGCCATCTCGAGATTTTCCTGAAAATACTGCTTCGGATTGAGTCCGGTGATGTCCTTGAAATCGCGTATGAAATGCGCCTGATCGTAGAAACCGCCGTAGTACGCCACATTCGAGAAAGTGCGGAAATCCTTTTGTTCGATAAGATTCATGGCGCGATTGAACCGGACGATCCTCGAGAAAACCTTCTGCGACAAACCGACCGCTTTCAGGAACCGGCGTTCGAGATGACGTGCACTCACGTGAAATCTTTCCGACAATTGTTCAATCGAGACACTTCCACCCGAGTCCGTAATGGCATTGACGCAATCGACAACCGTTTGGTCATATTTCGACAGATCGAGTTTCGACAGAAGAAATTCCTCGACCAAAGCGATTCGTTGTTCATTAGTGGAACACATCGCCATTTTGTCTTCGAGCAATTGACCGTCGGGCCAAGCATCCGAAACTTTGATCGAAGAATCGGTAATCGAATCGACATCGAAGTCTACGAAAACGTGTAAACCCGCTGGCCAGAACCGCACGCTCAACATCCCGACTTTTCCCGTGCCTTCGAGCTCTATGAACTTCCGGATCTGCCCGTGAATGATATTGATGGGTTGCCTTTGCGAGACGCCTTTTTCATCGAATTTCGTGAACACGTCGGCGTAGTTGAAAATGAGTTCGAGACAGCCGTCGGGGAAAATGCGTTCGCGCGAATGTGGCACGTCGTTTTCTGAACTGTCTAGCGTCCAATGGTATTTTACAAAACGCGACAACCTTTCCTGCGGTTGGTATTCGAGATACTTCATGCCGGAAAGGTCGCGTTTGGGTTTCCAATTTCCAAATCCAGATTTCGAAAATGGCGAATCGAAATCGGGTCAATCCAGAAATTGGCTACGAAAAATTGGCCACGAACCGATTATTTGTAGTTGTGTTCTTTTTTGTAATTGTCGATGTCTGTTTTCACATCATTCGCGCTTTTCTCGACGCGAGCCTTGAAAGCGTCCCATTTTTCGCCCGCTTTGTCGCTGAACTCGTCAAGATCTTTCTCGAGTTGGTCGTTCTTGGCTTCGAGTTTGTCAATTTGAGCGTTGAACTTCGCCTTGTTTTCGGCACTTTCCTTAGTCGCTTTTTCGCGCAATTCAGCAATTCGCTTGTCGTTATCGGCGATAAGTTTCTTCGTTCCCGCTTTCATTACGGCGTAGTCTGAAGTGTCGGCGGCTTTCGCATTTTCGTATTCGGCCGTGGCTTCGGCTTGTTCGGCAGTCGCTTCCACGACCTCATCCTGAGCTTCTTTTGTATCAGATTTACAGCTCGTCATTCCCAATGTCAAAACCGCAGCGGCGGCAACAGACAAAAATTTCGTTGATTTCATGATTCTGTTATTTAGTTAGTGACGTAAAATTACGGTTTGCCCCGGCGCCGCGTTTTACAGCTTTCCCATTTCATTTTTCACCTATACGGATTATCGGGCCATTTCTCACCTCATCAAAAATAAGATAGCACTTGCTAAATAAATCCCAACCAAGTGGTAGCCGCTGCTTATGACCGCGTAATGGATCGGATTCGGCATATTCGGATTTATCGCGATGTTGAATGTGTTCGCCACCAGATAACCAATATCCACAACCGTAGCGAACCCCAGCGTCTCCTGTAATGTCTCGACTTGTAGTGCCGACATCAAAAGAGCGGTAGCGACCACAATTAACAAAGAACAGATCGCAGGGCCGACTATAAAAATCGGAGCCGGTTTCTGTGGCAACATATTCTCTTTCCCCAGCGAAATTTCGTATTGTCGTTTAAAAAACACCGTGAACCAAAGTGCACCAAGTAGGAAATAAGCGAAAAACGCGATTGCTACCGCTAACCAATTGACGTTCGACAATGGACTGATCATAATTTACTTTTTAGATTAGTCACAAAAGTAGATTGCCCAAGTGACAACCGTTTGTCAGCAGGATTTGCATATTTCAAAAAATTGCGCCCACCTGAAATGATTTAACCAATCTGATTAAGCCTGCAGACTTTGAAATTCCAAAACGTCATTTTTCATAA
>JBCNQO010000133.1:0-5646 GCA_039592825.1 Flavobacterium sp. | reverse complement strand
AGAAAATACAAGAATATTTTTTAGCCGCGGATTAGCGGATTTTTAAGATCTGGATGTTTTGAGAAACGCAGCGGAAATCCTTTTAATCCGCTAATCCGCGGCAAAATAAATATCAGCGGCTTTTGAGCTTCTTCATGAATTCGGAAAAAGCCGGACCGAAGTCTGAGAAAAGATCGTTTTTGCGGTTTCGGATGAGGACTTCGCTGAAGAGTTTGAGACCGATCGCGAATTCTGTGGCGTCGCTTTCAGAAAACAGGTTTTTGCTTTTCACGGCTTCGATGATCCTGAAAATCTCGTCGTGGTTGTCGAATTCGAACGTAAGTGGTTGCTCGTTTGGGGTTTCGCCAGATGACAATGCAGTTTGTTCAAGCGTGAGTTTGTAGGAATTCGTGCGGGTTGGCATTTAGCGGGACGTTACGATGGTGGGATTGTGGTTCGGACTAGTCGAAAGCTCTTTCTCGAAATTCACGTCGAACAGGTTGGCAAAAGCGTTTCGGATTGTGCCGCCCTGGTTGGTGACGATCGTGCGATGGATTTTCGTGATCGCCCATTTATCCTTGAGATCCTGGAAATCGAGACAGCGCATTTCAATGACGCCTGTAGTTTTGTAGTTTTGAAGGATTCTGGACCATTTTTCGACATCGTCGTCAAGGTTGATTGCCACGAATTGGTAATCGGGATGCGCGAGCTTGAGTTTGGCCACTTTGTTGTGGGCGGCGCGGAAGTGCGATTCGAGTTTGCTCGTCCAACAGAAAAAGACCGTTTTCTTGCCTGCGAACGAAGACGAACTCACGGTTTTTCCGTCAAGATCGACCAACTCGACCAGCGGCAATTCGTTTCCGGCCTTGAGTTGCTTGATCGCTATCCCAATCTTGTTTATTTCGTTCTTTTTGGAGTTGTCGGTAGAGAATTTATGGAACATCTCGAGAAACTTGTGGTTATTCTCCATGTTCTGGTCTTCGAGCAAGTAACTGAAAGCGATGTTGTTCAGGATGATGTTCTTGACCTTTTCGTCTTTGATGAGCGTGTCGGCGATCTCGAGTTTGTTGATGTTTTCCTGAAGCGCCAGATCGGCTTCGCTGTAATGGTTGTGATAGTTGATGGCTGATCGGTTGCCGAGCATGTGCGAAAGATAGCTGATGTAAGGCGCGTAACCCAGCAATTGCTCGTCGTTGAAATCTACTTCTTTACGGAAATCGTAATATTCGTCCGGAATTTCCTCAGTCAAGTCGATTCCTGTCCTGACTCTGTGCACCATCGGATAAATCTCCTTTTTGGAATAGTAATGGAAATCGACCGCGGCCTTGGCAAACTTGTCGAAATCGTCGTCCCATTTGATTTCGGACTTCTTTTTCTCGTAGAACTTTTTGGAGGCTTCATACGACTTGTCGGCTTCTTTCTCGAATTCTGACACTTCGTAATCGAAAATCGGATAGAATTTGTTCTTGTCGGCCTCATTCTTCAGGTACATTTCCATGAGGAAATTGTTCTTCTGGTCGCCGCGCCCGCAGAAAACGACGCTTTCGTCGAAATCCCTTGCATTGACGCGAACCATCAGACTGTCGTTCTTGTCGAAATAGACATATTGGTATTCGGGATCGTGTCGGAAGGAATAAAGTCCTGGAGTCAGCGAATCGAATTTCTTGAAAAAGGTGTTGTTTTCCTTGAGCGGAATGGTGTCGATCACTTCTCCGTCCTTGCAGAACAGCACATAACGGTTCTCGGGATTGATTACTTCGCCACCAAAGTAAGCGGTGAAATCCTTGCGACCGTACTTCTTGTCACACGACATCAACAACAACATTAGCGCGCACGGAAAAACCAGGGTGCGGATCAACTTCAGGTCTGACATAAAAAACAACGGATGTGCAACAAAAATATGCGCGCGATACTAAAGTATTTGTTAAGGCATAGTTAAATGTAATTTGCCCATTTTTAGCTGTTTGCGTACAAGGATAAGACCGATTTTTTCGCTACTTTTGCACCACATTTTTTAAAAGCCATTACTTAAGATGCTAACAGTAAACAATTTATCGGTACAGTTCGGGAAACGCATACTTTTCGACGAGGTGAATACCGTCTTCGCGGATGGTAACATCTACGGCGTTATCGGAGCCAACGGTGCCGGAAAATCGACTTTCCTTAAAATTTTGTCTGGCGATTTCGACGCTACTTCGGGCCATGTTTTCCTGGAACCGGGCAAGCGTATGTCGGTTTTGAACCAGAACCACAATATGTTCGACGAGCACACGGTGCTTGAAACGGTGATCATGGGTAACAAAGACCTTTTCCGCGTGAAGACCGAAATGGACGCCCTTTATGCCGATTACGACGACAAGAACGCCGACCGCATCGGTGAACTTCAGGTGCAATTCGAGGAAATGAACGGCTGGAACGCAGATTCAGATGCTGCCACGATGTTGTCCAACCTTGGAATAGGATCGGAACACCATTACACGATGATGGCCGACCTTGACGGAAAACTCAAGGTTCGCGTCCTTTTGGCACAAGCGCTTTTCGGAAATCCGGACGTTTTGATCATGGATGAGCCTACGAACGACCTTGACCTTGAAACCATTACCTGGCTAGAGAATTTCCTGGCCAACTATGAAAACACGGTGATCGTCGTTTCTCACGACCGTCACTTTTTGGACGCCGTCTGTACACATATTTCAGATATCGACTTCGGAAAGATCAACCACTTCTCCGGCAACTACACTTTCTGGTACGAATCTTCTCAATTGGCGGCCAAACAACGCGCCCAACAGAACAAGAAAGCCGAAGAGAAAAAGGCCGAACTCGAGGAATTCATCCGACGTTTCTCGGCTAACGTAGCCAAGTCCAAGCAGGCGACTTCGCGTAAGAAAATGATCGAGAAATTGAACATTGCCGACATCAAGCCGTCGTCACGCCGTTATCCTGCGATCATCTGGGAACAGGAACGCGAGGCCGGCGACCAGATCCTGAACATCAAGGATCTTGCGGCTTCGGTCGACGGAGAGACTTTGTTCACGAATGTAGACCTGAATATGGCCAAAGGCGACAAGATTGTCGTTTTCTCTAAAGATTCACGCGCTACGACAGCGTTCTACGAAATCCTGAACGACAAGCAAAAAGCCGACGCCGGAACTTTCGATTGGGGAATTACTACAACTCAAGCCTATCTTCCGGTTGACAACCACGAGTATTTCGATGTCGATCTGAGCCTTGTGGATTGGTTGCGCCAATGGTCAAAAACCGAGGAAGAAAGAGACGAAGTTTACGTTCGCGGTTTCCTTGGCAAGATGATTTTCTCTGGTGAAGAAGCGTTGAAATCGGCAAGAGTTTTGTCTGGAGGCGAAAAGGTGCGTTGTATGACATCCAAAATGATGATGCAAAGAGCCAACGTATTGATGTTTGACGAACCGACGAACCACTTGGATCTTGAATCGATCACGGCTTTCAACAACTCGCTCAAGAACTTCAAAGGTTCGGTTTTGTTTACGACGCATGACCACGAGTTCGCCCAAACCGTTGCCAATCGCGTGATCGAATTGACACCGAAAGGCGTAATCGACCGCTACATGACGTTTGACGATTACCTCGATGATCCTAAGATTAAGGAACTCCGAGCCAAGATGTATTCATAATACCAAACCGCTGTTTACCGCAGCGGTTTTTTTGTGTTCGGAAGTGGCTCTGCAATCGGTTTTTGTTTTTGCCGCGGATTGACGGATTTTTAAGATCTGCGCCACAACAAACCGAGGAATTCCTGCCTGTAAAAAATCCGCGAAAATCCTTTAATCCGCGGCAAAAATATCGGCAAGTCCGAAAACAAAAAAGACCGCCCGAAAGCAGCCTTTTGATAGCAATTTTTGTTTTTGGTGTTATTTTCTGAACCTCGAGATTATCCAGATGATCACGGCCAAAATCGCGATAACGATAAAGATTCCTACGCCCATTCCGGCTTTGAAAACTCCTTCGAAAAGTTCGCAGCTCGTTAGGGTGAGCGAAAGGAAAACGAGGGTTAGCGTGTAAAGTGAAAAACGTTTCATGTTTGGATCATTTAGGTTTGTTTTTCAAAGTTCCGAAAAACGTAAACCCTTATCCTTACAGGATTTTTTAGGAATATTGCAGAATTAGTCGCGTCAGTTCGCAGGAAGGTAAATCGTGAACGTCGCGCCTTTTCCTTCTTCGCCATCTGCCGTGACGTAGCCGTTGTGGTTCTCGACGATTTTCTTTACGATGGCCAAGCCGATTCCGGTTCCCGAATATTCCTCTCGCGTGTGAAGTCGCTGGAAAACCTCGAAAATTCGGGTTTTGTAAGTCGGGTCAAAGCCGATGCCGTTGTCGGAAACCGAAATTTTAGAGAAAACCTTTTCGGACTTTTTCGCGCCCGGGATTTCCCATTCCTTGACGGTGTCGTGCGAAATCACGATATGCGGTTTGGTGCCTTCGGACGTAAATTTGATGGCGTTCGACACCAGATTTATCAAAAGCTGACGGAATTGGGAAACGATCACGCGCACTTCCTTTTTGCCTTTCACCTCGACTTTTGCGCCGCTGGTCTGGATTTCCTCGGAAAGTTCGTCCTTGACCTCGTTCACTATCAGATGTAAATCTTCTTCTTTAGATGGGAAATTTTCCTTGTTCACACGCGAGTAGGCCAACAAATCCTGGATCAGGTTCTGCAATCTGTTGGCGGCTTCCTGAGTTCGGGTAAGGTAATTTTGCCCCACATCGGATAAATTTTCCTTGTCTTTGTCGATGATCCGGCTGATGAACGTCTGCATCTTTCGCAAAGGTTCCTGAAGATCGTGACTCGAGATGTAGGTGAACGACTCGAGTTCTTTGTTCATCTGATCGAGCGCCGTGTTGCGCTGTTCGAGCTGGGCGTTCCTTTCCTCGATCTGAAGCCTCAACGAGGTTGACGTATTAAGTTCGCGGTTTACCATAAAATAAGACGCGATCAAAACCAGAAGCGCGGCCACCGTGAGAAATACTGTAAACAAAGGCGTGATGAGCATTTCTTCTTCCAAAGCCACCTGGCGCAGTTTGAGCAACATGTCTTCTTCTTTGCTCATGTGCGCGATGTGCATGCGAAGTTCGGTCATGATCTTGCGCGCGCCCAACCATTGCGGTTTCTGGATTTTGGCCTTTTCGGACGCTTTGAGCAAATAGTGCATGTAGTCGATGCGTCGTTTGAGGATGTCCTTGAGCTTTACGAGATTCTCGCGCTGGGAATAGTTGTCGGCAATGTGGTCGCCGAGGTTTCCGGTTTCGGAATTGAGTTCGGAAAGGTTGCGGTGGAAGCGTTCGAGGTAAGTCGAATCCTGGGTGAGGATAAAACCTCTCATGCCCGAATCGGCTTCGGAAACCGAAATATAGATGTTCTGAAGATCGAGCTTGACCTGTGTCGTGTGGTTGACGAGTTCGGCCGAGCGGTGCAAAGACGAGATCCTGTAGTAGGAAAGCACGGATAGCATCAGAAGCAAAACAGCCGAAGCGATAAAAATGACGCGTACGCGATTGAACCTTATCTGTTCCATTTGGGGCAAATGAGTGAGTAACTAAGTTACAAAAATACGGTTGAATTGTGGAGTTTGGATTTTGGGATTTTCCGATTTTCCGATTTTCAGAATAAAGATGATAGACGGATAGATAATA
>JBCNQO010000132.1:0-5654 GCA_039592825.1 Flavobacterium sp. | reverse complement strand
GGCCCACGATTCTCGATTTGGGGAATGCGAGTAAAAGCGACAGCAGTAATTCCACGGCAGGCACGAACCAAACCAACCAGTCGGCGTGACTCGTTAGAACGGGCGACATGGCGAGTTGCCTGTGAAAATCAGGGTAGTCGAGAAGTTTACTTAGGGCAGCGTAAACAAAAAGTAGAATGTACAGCAAGGCAACGGCTTGCGCCAAGTGATTTTTCAGTTTCATCATTTGTTTTGTTGGTTGAAACAAAGTTGCCTTTTTGAAAAAGCACAAGCGCAAGCAATTGCGGTAAACGTTTATGCAAATCGGCTCACCTTGAGGTATTTATGCGTTTTACAAAGCTGGGTGCGTACCCGAATTTCTTTCGGAAGGCTTTAGAGAATGTGATGTAGTCGTTAAAGCCGGCCATGATGGCTACAGCTTTTAGCGTCAGATTGGTTTGCTCAATGATCAGATGGGCGCGTTTCAAGCGCTCTTCGTTGTAGAAATGGTAGATGCTGGTGTTAAAGAATGTTCGGAATATTTCCTTGAGTCTAGATTGATTGGTGCCGAAGTGCGAGGCAAGCTTGGCGAGAGTAGGTAAGGGCTTGTCTAAATTGGTTAGGATGAATTCATAAAGTCCTTGCGCTAACGAAAAGTCGGCAGAAGAGGCATCTGGAATCGGGGTTATTTCACCAATTTCCCGAAGCAAAGTGTTCACCGTGCTCACCAAATAACAATCGAGGCCGGCGAGGCTGCTTACAGAACAGAAAGCGGGTACAATTTTCGATTGGTCTATTAAAAATTCCAACTGTAGGTTTTCCTGGAAAGATTCAATCTGGTGTGCGTTTTCTTCGAAGCTTTGCCAAGCCAAACGTCCCTTTGCGGTAAGAAAGTAGGCAAAAGGTTTATTGGCGATTGAATGAAAATCGGAATCCAGCAACGTCAAGGCGTTATGGGAACAGGCAACGACCGCAAATTTTCGGTTTAACAGAAAAGCTGCATAAACCAGATTTTGGTAAGAATAATAGGGTTTTACAGTATTTGCCTTTAGCAGTGCCAGCTGCATTTGCGCAGCAAAGGTATTGAGTGAGTCGCTGAGCTTTCCTAAATCGTCTACACCTTCGTCTTGCATCCGAAACGCGAGGTTACCTGTCGATAGTTCGAAAAGCATGCGATAAAGTTGCCGAAACCGCCAAAGGTAGTTTTCGTCTTGCATGATATAGTGAATTGTTTGTACCGAAAGGAAAGAGCGACAAAGCTATACCGAGCGCATGAGTTTTGGAAATGATATACTAGTCAATACGCAAAATGACCAGTTCAAGAGCGGTTCGTTGGGGTAAAAAAAAGCCGGATCGATTTCGCGATCCGGCAAGATAAAAGACCTAAAGGCCCAATTCGGGATTTGCGTCACACAACTACACAGTCGACCTTTTTAGACCCCTTGTCGGCTGTGATTACGCCTCCGGTCTCAAAAGCGTAAGATGCGGTTGAAGACTGTTCGAACCTGCAATCCACCTTTTTGCCGTCGGGTGGCAATTTAACGCCACCCGTATCGAATCGCGAAGCATTGGTAAAATAGTTTGCCAAAGCGTCTTACCCGTGTCGATAGAGACGCCTTTGCCACCTGTTTCCGACGCTTTTTTGTGTTGGGCAAAAGCAGTGTTTTCATCGAGCTTTGCATCTGAAGCAAATTGTAACGCAAGGAACGCGCAGGCCAAAATGATTTTAGAATTTTTCATGATACAATAATTTGAAATGGTGTCTACTTCCAGATTGCTTTGGGTCGCTGTTTCGACTTGTCCGACCGGCAGTACCGCGATGAGATCTCGATTGTTTGCAGCACTGTTTTCTATTGCCAAGACCGTTGTGGCATTATCTTTTTTTGAAATCGTCCACGTGGCTTTTAATCCTCGTTTTTTGAAAGGCCATTGTTCCTTGCGTTGAGCAGGTCTATGTAATGGTCAAACTCAATCAGCTTCGCCATACTGTTGGCATCTATGGTGAGTCGCGGAAGCTGTACGTAGGTTTGGGAAAGGAAATCGGCCTTTAGGTTCTCGAACAGCTCGTCTGCCAGGGCAAGGGCAGTGTTTGCATGGGAATAGGCAGCATAGAGAAGGATTTTTTCAAGGTCGATTTGCAGAAATTTTACCCTGTCTTGAGACGGGTTGTCTATCTGGCCGAGTTCTGCATCGAAAATGATCTGGTTCTCGAATTCTTTCAATGAGATTTCCGGAGTAGGCGTCGTTGAAAAAATTATCCGGAATCTTTTGGGTTTGGCCGTGCTTCGCACCTGCTTTCCTTGGTAGGGCTGAATTCCGATAAGATAGAGCGTCCATCTTTTTTCTTTAGGAAAATGGCAAACGACGAAAGCGCTGCCGGGAAGATAGAAGTCGATATGCCATTGCAGCCAGCCGAGCCAGAACAGCTGTTTTTCGGGCTTGAGTGTGTTGAGGTGGGTAAGCGAGTGCTCGTTCACCAGGAACCACTCCAGAAAATGGGCGAGTTTATAGTTCATGATTCGAGGTTTTTTGATGAGGACCGATGGGATAGGGAAGTCGAACCGTTTTTGGAAAGCAGCTGTTCTATATCTTGCCTACTGTAGTAAAGCGTGCCACCGATTTTCTGGAAAGGCAAAGTGCCGTTGAGTCTCAGGTTCTGGAGCGTGCCCAATGAGATGCCCAACAGCTGCCGAACTTCCGAGGACTTGAGTGGGCGAGCGGGCTGATACTTCTCGAAAAGCGCCTTGATGTCCTGCAAAAGCGTTTCGCGGAACTCGGCCAGGTCTTCTTGTGTGATTACTTCAATTCCCATAATAGCGGTGGTTGCTTTTTATGGTTGCAAAATTGTCCAGGGCCGGTTCGTAAGTTTCCCAAGCGCCTCCCAACTTGGGAGCGAAAAAAGTTTAGCCGTTGCTGCGAGGCATAAAAAAAGCGGGACATCTGTCCCGCTTTCCGGCTGTTTGCCGCTACGTCTTGAATCAGGCAAGTTCTGCCTTACGCGTTTCTATGGCCAATGAAAAAGCGTCGACTTCCTCAATTTCCTTGAGGACTCGGGCAAGGTCCATTTCCTTTTCGAGCAAAGCGGTAATGCCATAGCTCTGGATGCGCAGGTCGAGCAGGAATTTCTTGTACTCCAAACGCACCAGTTTGTCTAGGGCATCTTGCTTCGACGGGCCTTCGGGCAAAACCGAGATGATCGTTTGGGTAGCGGAAATCTCTACCATAAGACCTTGAAGGTCTGAGGCGAGCCTTATCGAGGTTTCGCTAAAACGGGCCGTGACGCGCTCGTCTGAAAGTTGCTTGAAGCTGAGCTCGGCTTTCTCTTTTACGGCCAGCGCCAGTAACACGTCGCATTCGGCGACCGTCGTTACGTTCTGTAATGAATAATTCATGATTTCTAAAATTTAAACTTGATGTCTACCTTCAGGCATTTTAGGTCGCTGTTTCGACTTTTCCGACCGGCAGTATTGCCGTGAGATCTCGGGAAGCAAATTAGAAGTGCGGTGCATCAATCGCAAAAAAAGACGCTCATTTGATTTGATTCAAATTGCGTCATTTCAGCGTGTTATGCAGATAAATCCAATAACGGATGATCAAGTTTTGCACAATTTTATATGGGTAGTCAAGAAAGGGTGAAAATCGTGACTTCCGAAGTATCGGCATTTCGGCTCGATAGGACTGTGTAATGAAGATTTTTAGCTTGCGAAGTCTTACTTGATAAGGCGCAGATCAAAAGGGAATTTCTCTACACCTATGATCTTGATGGAAGTGAAATCGGGATGTGCGGGATTGAGAAGTAAGTTGTAATCGCCTCTAGTCACGGCCGAAGGAACCTGAAGCATGCAGTGTTTTTTCTCGAAGATAAAAGCATTGCCCAGGCTTTGGGTACTTGCCGAATGCGGAAAGAAATCCCAATCTGCCGGAAGGCTTTCTCGCGTTAGTTTGGTAGAAGACACATCATCTGGAATGTGCAAAGTCATCATGACGTAATCTGGGGGAACCATGCCCAAAGAAAAATGTACGGCGACTTCGGCCATGGCCAGCGAACGGTTCGAGGCCACATATACCATTTCCACACCCTGAGAATTCCAGCGGGCGCCCTTGAGTGCCGCGCCATAACCGGAGAGCGTATCACAATATTTGGTCTTGGAAAGTCGGTAGGCTTCCATCACGAAAGAATGCCGTGGTCGATCCTGGTCAACTCGGCCACCACCAACTCTTTACCGTAGGAGTCTTTGAGCAATTCTTTAGGTTTGTTGCTTCCCAATGCGAAACTGGGCGTATTGAGCCATAGCTTGAATCTTTCAACATTGCCCAAGACATTGACTCCCAAATGGGTGACCTCGGCCAATTCAATGATTTTTTCGGAATGTACAGGCTTGAAAGTGTTGGCTTCTTTCTTGTAGCGCTGCAAGGATTTGGCAGACATCGAAAGATAGTAAGTCCAATCGCTTTCCGAAAAAGGGAGATAACTTTGCAGATTGGCGAAAAGCGAGTAGGGAATACCTTCGCTTATGATGTGCACCAACAAAAGCTTGTTGTTGAAAACATCATCGTAAGTAACCGAACCAACATTGGGCATGCTTCTGGAGATTCTGTCGGAACCCTTGATGACTTGGTTGATTTCGATGGTAAGAAGTTCCTCGATTGGGGTCTGCGCTGCCTTCATGATGCTGTGGTTTAGACATTTGTCGTTAAAATTAGGACAGGGTTGACCCAAATGCAATTTTTGGAGGATTTTATGTTTATGGGATAGGTCGCCTAATACCAAGAACATAAAAAGAAAAATATCTTTTTGCTTCAAACGGCTGTATGTGAGTGAAATAAATTCTATATTACACGAAATTCACATTTTCTTAACAACAACATAACTCCTGGTCAAATGAAGAAAACTTTACTTCTCTTGGCAAGTGTCGCCTTTTTCAATTTGGGTCATTCCCAAAAAGGAAATCCGGGTGACAAGCCTAACAAAACGAATGCTACAAATCCTGAAACCGAGCTTTTCACGCATTCGGCTATACTGCATGAAGCAGAAGCTGAGCTAACGGAAAAGCGAACCCGGTATTCCAGGACTTTCAGGAACACCAATACCACGTTCACTACCGTTCAGTCGTCTACTCCTTTGCACTACAAAGCAAAAGACGGCAATTGGTACGGCATTGACTATCGCCCCAAACAAGTGGGGAATGTGGTGAACTATCCTGAACAGGAACCTTTTATAGAGGTAGACGCGATAAAAGGCGCGATAAACTTCCCAAAACAGGCGATTCGGTTGAGCGGTGAAACCTCTTTTGTTTTTAGGTCAGATGCAAAACCAGTTGGCAAATCGGGTACTGTGACTAAGTGGAAGCTGTCTTCGGCCAACGGGCAACAAATGGAGTTTAAATCTGCAAACAGCTCGTTTTCGCGAACTGTCGCATTTTATCCGGAAGCCCTTGAATACGGTTACAATGTGAATGATGCGACTGCCTTTCCGTTACAATTCGACGAATTTTCGGTTTCGGAGGTATTGGAATTGCCTCGCGGCTTCGTGCTTTCTCAGGATTATGATACGGGACGTCTATCCGTAAAGAATAAAACAGGCGAGGAAGTGGCGGTTTTTCACGAGCCCGTGATAAGCGATGCCAAAATGGCTGTGCGAAACCAGCGCGCAAATGTGCTTGTTGGGAAATATA
>JBCNQO010000131.1:0-5664 GCA_039592825.1 Flavobacterium sp. | reverse complement strand
TCCCGAAGTTGGCCGAAGATTTCTTCAACAATCCGACTTCGACTTTGGTGACGATGAAATGTTATCCGTGGACGTTCGAGGATAAAGTGGCTTTGATTGGCGACGCTTGCCACGCGATTGTTCCTTTTTACGGACAAGGCATGAACGCCGGTTTCGAGGACATTACCGTTTTGCAGGAAATGATCGAGAAACACGGAGACGATTGGGTCGCGATTTTCAAGGAATACCAGGATTTGAGAAAACCGAATGCTGACGCGATTGCCGAGTTGTCTTACCGCAATTTTATGGAGATGTCATCGAGCGTGGCAGACGAGAGGTTTTTGCTGCAAAAGAAAATCGAGAAGCGTTTCTCTGAAAAATATCCCGAGAAGTGGACGCCTTTGTACAGTCGTGTAACGTTTAGCGACCGCCCGTACTCTGAGGCTTTGGCCGAAGGCGACCGTCAGAAAGCGATCATGGATGAAGTGATGCAGTTGCCCGATATCGAGTCGATCTGGGACAGCGAACTCGTCGAGAAGAAGATTTTGGAATATTTGTCATAAAGGAGACGGGGACTTTTGGGTTCCCGTTTTTTTTTTTTGGTTTTGGAGATGGCTTTTTGATTTTCGCTTCTGAGTTTTTGAAAAGAACTTTTTGGCTGCGATTGGGGTGTTTTTTCTACTAGAGACCTAACAGGTTTGGCAAACCTGTTAGGTCTGGGGGATTGTACTTTCGGATTGAAAGCGTCTTTCAGATTTTGTTGAAAGATTTGCGGGAAATCTTTGATTGGGATTGTTTTTTTTCGCGACCTTGACAGACCTAACAGGTTTGCCAAACCTGTTAGGTCTCGAGGCATAAACTTTCAGATTGCAACCCAATTCTCGTTTGTGTTGAAAGATTTGCGGGAAATCTTTAATCAAGGTTGGATTTTTTTCGCGACCTTGACCAAACCTAACAGGTTTACATAACCTGTTAGGTTTAGACCTGTCAAAGCCCAAATCCAAAGCCCAAATCCAAATCCAAAACCAAAGCCAACCAAATCACTCCTTAGGCTTCCGATCCGGAGTGTCCATCAAAACCCTCAAAGTGGAATCGTTCGTAAAATAACTGAAAGCCCAATTCACGAAGATCAGCAGTCGGTTTTTGATACTCAAGATCAGCATCAAATGCACGAACATCCACGTGAACCAAGCCAGTCGGCCTTGAAAACTGAACTGCGGCAAATCGACCACGGCCTTTCTCTTGCCAATGGTCGCCATCGAGCCTTTGTCGTGGTATTCAAAAGGTTTTAGCGTAGTTCCTTTGGCCAATCGCACAAAATTCTTGGCGAGAACTTCTGCCTGTTCATTGGCAACTGCGGCCAATTGCGGATGTCCTTTCGGGTATTTGTTCGTCTCCATGTAGGCGATATCGCCAATTGCAAAAACGTCTTTCAGGTTCACGAGTTCGTTTTGTCGGTTCACCACGAGTCGATTGCCGCGGGTGTAGGCTTCTTCTGGAATGCCGTCGAGTTTCACGCCAGAGATTCCGGCGGCCCAAATCACGTTCTCGCTCTTGATCGTTTCTCCAGATTTGAGCGTAACGGTTTCGCCGTCGTAATTGTCGAGCAAAGTTTCCGTGCGAACCTTTACGCCCAGATCCTCGAGGTATTTGCGAGAATATTTGTGTGAATCGTCACTCATGGCATTCAAAAGGTTCGGAAGTCCTTCGAGCAGATAAACCGTGAGTTTCGAGAAATCCTTGTCTGGATAATCTTTCGGGAGCACGTTTTTCTTCATTTCGGCCAAAGCGCCCGCGAGTTCTACGCCGGTCGGCCCGCCGCCAACTACTACAAACGTCAAAAGTGCATCGAGTTGTTCGGGTTTTGCCGTGATGGAATCCTCGAAAGTCTGAAGAATCCGGTTGCGAAGTTGGATCGCCTCGGGAACGGACTTCATCGGATAAGCGTGCCTGGCCAATTCCTTGTTCCCAAAATAATTCGTCTCACAACCGTTCGCGATCACGAGGTAGTCGTATTCATATTCCCCAATCGAGGTCTGCAATTTTTTGTTGGACACATCTACGTGTTCAACCGTCGCCTTCCTTACAAAAACGTTTTTCGAGCGCTGAAAAACCTTGCGGAGCGGAAAAGAGATGCTCGAAGGCTCGAGTCTCGCCGTGGCCACCTGATACATCAGCGGCTGAAATTGATGGTAATTGTGTTTGTCGAAAATCCAGACGTCGTAGTCAGACTTTTTGAGTCGTTGCGCCAAAGTGAGTCCGGCGAATCCGGCGCCCACAATGGCTATGCGTTTTCTTCCCATTCTGTTGTTTGTTATCGTACGTTAAAGTTACCGATAAACCCGCACAGGAAAAGGCGTCTTAACGTTTCTTTGGTTTTGCCGACAACCGAAAACGATGGAGTTTTTCGCGTCCGATTTTAACTTACTTCCGAAAGATGAAATACACCGCAAGCACCAAAAAGCAAAATCCGACGGCATGGTTCCATCTGAAACTTTCTCCTTTGAAGAAAATCATCGAAAAGCACACGAAAACGACCAAAGTGATCACTTCCTGAATCACCTTTAGTTGCAAAAGCGAGAACGGGCCACCGTTTTCCTCAAAGCCAATGCGGTTTGCCGGAACCTGAAAGAAATATTCGAACAGAGCCAAGCCCCAACTGATGAAGACGATGGCAACAAGTCCGGCACTTTCGAACCATTTCCATTCCTTGAACTTGAGATGTCCGTACCAGGCCAGCGTCATGAAAATGTTGCTCAAGACCAAAAGTCCTATCGTGATAAGGCCACGCGTCATTTCTTAAACATTTTGTTCAGAATCGAAAATGCTCCACGGATGAAAGTCGCGCTGGTGAGCACTTTTACGACAGATTTTGTCACTTGCCCAACCTGATCGTCGGTTTTCTTTTGTTGCTGTTCGGCCTGTTTCTGGTCGATTTTGGCCTGAACTTCCTGTTGTTTCGCAGCTTCGGCCTGTTGTTTTTGTTGGATAACTTGTTCCTCGGCTTCGGCTATTTTCTTGTTCAGCAGTTCGTAGGCACTTTCGCGATCGATGACCTCATTGTATTTTTTGTAGAGTTTGGACTTGTCGTTGATGGCTTTGATCTCGTCATCGGTAAGAACGTCCATGCGACTTTGTGGTGCCCGCATCATCGTAGCTGCGAGCGGCGTCGGGATGCCTTTCTCGTTAAGTGCCGTCACAAAAGCTTCCCCGATTCCAAGACTGGTCAGCACTTGGTCTGTTTTGTAGAATTCCGACGTTGGGTAATTGTCGGCAGTTTGTTTGATGGCTTGTCGGTCGTTTGCCGTGAAAGCTCTCAACGCGTGTTGGATCTTGAGCCCGAGTTGGGCCAGAACACCGTTTGGAATGTCCATCGGATTCTGGGTCACGAAATAAACCCCGATTCCCTTAGAGCGAATCAGCTTGACGATTGTCTCGATCTGATCCAGAAGAGCTTTGCTGGCCTCGTTGAAAATGAGGTGCGCCTCGTCTATGAAAATCACGAGTTCCGGTTGACCGGCGTCGCCTTGTTCGGGCATTTGCTGATAGATTTCGGCCAAAAGGCTCAACATGAAAGTCGAGAAAAGTTTCGGTTTGTCCTGAATGTCGTTCAGTCGGATGATATTCACGTAGCCGCGTCCGTTTTCGTCCAGGCGCATCAGGTCTGAAATGTCGAACGAAAGTTCCCCAAAGAAAATGTCGCCGCCTTGCTGTTCCAATTCAATAATTTTCCTGAGAATCGTTCCGGTTGTCGCCGTCGAGATCTTGCCGTAATTTTCCTCAATCTCGGATTTTCCCTCGTCGGTTATATAATTAAGGACTTTTTTGATGTCTTTGAGGTCAAGCAACGGCAATTGATTGTCGTCGCAATATTTGAAGATGATCGCCACCACGCCAGATTGCACGTCGTTGAGTCCGAGAATGCGCGAAAAAAGCACGGGCCCGAATTCCGAAACAGTCGCGCGGAGCCTTACGCCGTTCTGGTCAGACAAAGTCATAAGCTCGACCGGATACGCGGTAGGAGTGAACGGCAGCCCGATTTTCTGGTGCCTTTCTGAAATGAACGGCTGTTCGATTCCCGCTTCGGCAATGCCCGAAAAGTCGCCTTTTATGTCCATCATCAACACCGGAATCCCAAAACCTGAAAGCTGTTCGCTCAAAACCTGTATTGTTTTAGTTTTCCCGGTTCCGGTCGCTCCGGCGATAAGGCCGTGCCGGTTCAAGGTTTTTAATGGAATTTTAATGTGGGCGTCGGCAATGGGTTCGCCGTCGAGAATTCCCGCTCCCAAAATCAAACTGTCTCCTTTTGAAGTGTATCCGGAATTTATCGCCTGGATGAAATCGTCTTTTGTAGGCATATTTTTATGTTTTTTCGATCGCTTGGTTTCGATGCTGAAAGTTATGAATTTAGTTGATAGCCGATTAGGAAAAAAATTCGGTTTTATCCCAACCTTTCTTATAAAAAATGCATCTCTAGAAATACTATCTCAAACGTTTGCACGTTAGGTGTAGCAACGGTTTTGGCCATATTAATTTAATGTGAATAATATTAAAAAAAGTTTTTTTATTTGGAAGTAACATATAAATTTGCCGTTCATGGTTTTTTACCGAAAAATTCAAAAAAACTATAAGATAATCTATTAAAAACTAAAAATTGTAAAAATGGCAAACGCTAAAAAACAGAGTAGTTCAAATGGAGGAAGTATTTTCTCCGGCATCGTGATTGTTCTATGTATTTTCGTCGGATGGATTATCTGGCAATTCGTAATGGGTAACGGTTCTAACTTTGAAGGCGGAACTAACGAAGGTCACCCACTACCAGGGAACTATTTGGCGATGGTATATAAAGGAGGACCTATCGTACCGGTTCTTATGGGACTACTTCTAATGGTAGTTGTGTTTTCAATCGAGCGTTTCATGGTGATCGGGAAAGCTGCCGGAAAAGGTAATTTGGACACTTTCATGAACAACGTACAGACAAGTGTTAAGAATGGTGATATCGACTCAGCTATCGCCGCTTGCGACAAGCAACAAGGTTCTGTTGCGAACGCTATCAAAGCTGCACTTGTGAAATATCAGGAAGTTAAGAAAGAAGGATTGAGCAGCGAAGAAGCTTCTGAAACAATCCACAAAGAAATCGAGGAGGCAACTGCACTTGAGATGCCTATGCTAGAGAAAAACCTTACTATCCTTTCGACTTTGGTATCACTTGGTACACTTGCAGGTCTATTGGGAACGGTAACGGGTATGATCAAGGCCTTCGGTGCGTTGGCAACTGCCGGTACTCCAGATCAGGCACTTCTTGCGAACGGTATCTCTGAGGCACTTATCAACACCGCGACAGGTATCTCGACTTCAGCTTTGGCGATCATCACTTACAACCTCTTTACTTCTAAGATCGATACTTTGACTTACTCTATCGACGAGGCTGGTTCAACTATCGTGAACACTTACAGAAAGTTCAGAGGAACTGCAAGAAACTAAGTAATAATTAAGGTCGACTTCCCGTTGTTGAATACGGGAAGCGCCTAAAAATAAAACCAGATAATGGCTAAAGTAAAAATGTCAAAGAAAGCGACAAGCATCGACATGACGGCGATGTGTGACGTTGCGTTTCTTCTTCTGACGTTCTTTATCCTTACTGCGACCGCCAAACAACCGGAGCCTCTACCCGTAGATACTCCA
>JBCNQO010000130.1:0-5676 GCA_039592825.1 Flavobacterium sp. | reverse complement strand
ATTCCCAGAATCGGTTCGAGTTTTTGGGAATCCATTTCCAACGCTATATTTCCTATCGATTCACCCGCGAAGACTTTTACGTTCGGTTTCGGGGCTTCGACTTTGGTTTGGAGCGTGTCGGTTTCCGTTACTGGAATTATTTTTTCGGGTTCTGATTTTTTGCAGGAAACCAACAAGATGACGAACAAAGCTAGGATTGATTTTTTCATTTGTTTTGCCGCGGATTCGCGGATTTTAAAAAGACTGATCTGTTTATAATCCGCGAATCCGCGGCATTTTTCTAGGACTTGAATCTGTTCAATTCAGCCTAAAACTTCGGCGATTTTTTCTTTAGAAAGCAAACGCACCAAAGCTTCTTCCTCGGCCGAAAGCCTGTTGTTTTTGATGTTCGCCCGCACTTTGTAGTTGTCGACGCGTCCATTTTCGTATGCCGCGATCACCGTTGGATGCACGTAATACTTCTTACAGACCGAACGCGTGTTTCCCAATTTCGAAGCCACACAATCGATGACTTCGACGATTTTCCGTTTTGATTCCGTTATGGTTTCGGCTTGACCGACCTCTCGAAAACACTGCAAAGCCGTAACGCTGCCAGACCAAGCGCGGAAATCTTTGGCCGTGAAATCTTCTCCCGTGATTTGTTTGAGGTAGGAATTGACGTCGGATGAACCGATTGTGCAGTGCTTTCCGTCGTCGTCGTAATATTGGAAGAGTTCCTGACCCGGAATTTCCTTACACTTCTGCACCAGATTCGCGAGTTTTCGGCTGTTGAGCGCAATGCTGTGCTTGATGCCTTTTTTTCCGACGAACTCAAAACGCATATTCGACTTGTCTACTTTTACGTGTTTGTCCCGCAAAGTCGTGAGGCCAAAACTTCCGTAGAGTTTTTTGTAGGCGTCGTTGCCGATCCTGATGTTCGTATCTTCTATAAGACTCACGACCAATGCCAATACTTTTTCATATGGCATTCCCTTTCGCTTCAGGTCTTTTTCGATTTGCGCGCGAATAGTCGGCAGCGCTTTCGAAAAGTTGCGAAGCCTGTAGAATTTCGATTGGTTCCGGATCTTATTCCAGTCCGGATGGTAACGGTATTGCTTACGTCCGAGTTTGTCCGTGCCCGTAACCTGTAAATGTCCGTTGTCGAAAGGAGAAATCCAGACATCTTGCCAGGCAGGCGGAATGACCAACTTTTTGATCCTATCGAGCACGTCAGGACTTTTGACCGTATTTCCAGTTTCATCCACATAAGTAAACCCATTTCCTTTCTTTTTCCTGAAATAGCCTTTTCCCGAAAAAGCCGCATACCGCAAACCGACCGCTTTCGCAGTGATTTTAGGGTCGCGGCCTATCTTTTCGAGCTTCGCCTGTAAACGATCCATTTAATTCAGGTTTTCCTGACGGCCTTTGATGCTCAGCTCGTGCAGCACTTTCGTGGCGTTTTTATCGTCCATAGACAAATCTCCGGCAACGAAAACGCCCATTTCGCCTTTGCTCGAACGGATTCCGTAAACCGTGGCTTCGTCTCCCGGATCGCTTTCGCCTTCATATCTGTAAATGTGTTCGATCTCGAAATCTTCGGGATGGTTCACGATTCTGTCTTCTTCAAGGTTGAAATCTGTAGTGAAACCTTTTTGTGCCAATTCTTCCAATGCCTTGGAAACCGTGGCGTAATGATACATCTGACGTTCCATAATGTTTGCTTTTAGATTTGATTTGTTTTCTGTTGTAATGTGTTTTGTGAAGTTACCTACGTCAAACCCAAATTCCCTTATACTTTTCATCCCAAAGTTTGCAAGATTATAAAAGCCGAAACCTATCTTTGCACCGCAGGCCGCCTTACCGCTGCTCTTTCAAGAGTGGAGGAAAGTCCGGGCACCGTAGAGCAGCATAGCGGGTAACGCCCGTCACGTCTTAGCGATAAGATGGAGGACAAGTGCAACAGAAAGCAAGTACAGTTCGGCTGTAGTGAAACCAGGTAAACTCTATGCGGTGAAATGCCAAGTATACCGATAGTTAAGGGCGGCTCGTCCGTTGTCGGAGGGTAGGCAGATAGAATCGTTCAGCAATGTGCGATCCAGATAAATGGTAAGGGCTCTTTTTGAGTACAGAACCCGGCTTATAGGCCTGCTTTTTTTTGGGTTCAGGGTGCAAGGTGGCAGGGTTCAGGGTGCAAGGATTTGAAGCTGTTCCTTGCTTTTTGACTTTTGACTTCCTATACTGGAATCACATCATCTCGTCCAGCCATTTGTCGAATACTTTTTGGTCAATGGCTCGCAAGAGTTCGGTTGCATCGGTTTTTTTTTCTTCCGGTTTGTAGTTTTCTATGAAGGCGTCCAGCACTTTCAATTTGTGTCTGGCATATAGACTTTCCGCGAGTTTCATGAATTGCCCCTGATACCATCCGTAATCATTGCCCACAACCGCGAATCCTTTTTCGAAATCCTCTAGCGATCTATGTTTGGGAATCTCGTCGTGTGCAATGTAAATATCCAGTTTTTGTTCGTGGGCGAAGATGACGTGAAATTAGGTAGCTAGGAACTCGTTTGCCCAACTCGGTTTGATGTTGGTATTGACAAGCGTTCCCATAAAATAATGGCCCAATTCGTGGATCGCGATCGCGTCATAAGGCGAAATGACTCTGTCTGGCGTACCGTCGGGAAATACCAGATTCTTCTTCACGGCCAAAATCAGGTTGTCGCCTCCGTGAATCAAGAGTCAAGAGTCAGGAATCAAGAGTCAAGAGTCAAGAATCAAGATATTACCACTATTGCAAACGTTTGAGTGAAGTCTGTGACTCCAGAAAAAGCGAAGCGCCTTAATGTTCTTAATGATCTTAATGGTTCAAATTTTTCGGAAGCGAATGTTCGGTGCAACAATTAGCGCAGCGCCTTAACTACCTTAACTATCTTAATGGTTAATAAAAATAGGAGCGAAGCGACAATCCCTAAAATTCAAAAAACAATTAAGTCAGTTAAGAAAGTTAAGAGGTTTTGATGAGCTTAATGCTGGAAAACTTCGGTTTCAAAATTGCTAGGCGAAACGAGTCCAAAAAAGTTAATCCAACTCCTCAGATTCCTCATCGTCCGAACCCAATTCAAAAAAAGTAAACCGCGACCCGCCATAATTCTTCTGGAAACTGAAATGCGGCAACTTGTCCATCTCGGTATATTTGGAATGCTCGATGATCATCATGCCTTCCTCGCTCAAAAGTCCTTTCTCAAAAACAGACAAAACCACTTTTTCGAAATCCTTCTGTGCCATATCATAAGGCGGATCGGCAAAAATGATATCATATTCACCCGAAGCTTTCTCGAGAAACGAAAGTACGTTCGCCTTGATGGCCGTAATCGGGAATTCAAATTCAGCAGCCGTTTGCTTGATGAACTTCACGCACCCGAAATCGGCATCGATCGAAACGATATGCTCGGCGCCACGCGATCCGAACTCATACGAGATATTGCCCGTTCCCGAAAAAAGATCGAGCACGTGCAATCCGTCAAAATCGAAATGGTTGTTCAAGATGTTGAACAGCGATTCCTTGCTCATGTCGGTCGTTGGGCGAACCGGCAGATTCTTGGGTGCGGTGATGCGTCGGCCTTTGTATTGCCCGGAAATGATTCTCACGATTGGAAAAGTATGAAGTGCTTTCGGTTCTCGGCTTGCGAAAAATCGTTGCGGCTCTGCAGTCTGGAAACGTCCAGAAGCGAAACATTCCTCACATAAGTATAGGCGATCCTATAGCAATCGTCTTCTTCGGAAATGTCGCCCAAAAGTTGCAATTTGAAAAACTCAGGATTCAGATTGAGCTGTTCGGCCGAGAAAAGCAAATAATAGATAAAGTCTTCTTTGGTGCGGTAATCGAAAGAATTGAACAGCAAAAGTTTCTGGTTCTGTACCACGACAAGCTCAAAACGCTGGTCGCCAAAATGCGCAAAAACCTGTTTCTCGTCGATGTTCTTCGAGCTGTCGAGCAATCGCGAAACCAGAATCGAACTTGAATGTTTGTAGTCGATGTTCCCGAATTTGAGTCCCAGAAAATGGTTGATGCCGGCAAACGGCAAATACACATTGTTCATCTCGTAATTCGGCATCTCGTCAAAAGCCACGAGATCGGTCTCGAAAACCTTCACGTTATATTGAAGGTAACTGCCCGCAAAATGCTCGTCGAACAAGGCGCGAGGCACAAAAGTGCTCAAACCGTTGCCGTGGGTCACGACGACTTCATCATAGCGGTGCGAAAGTTCTTCGTGCTCTGCAAAAGCGCGCGAATAGAACTCTTCCGAATTGTGTCCGTTGCCCACATCCAAAAAACCAATCTCCTTAACCGAGAGAATCCTGTCGGTCAAAGTGTCTGTCGTACAGAAAGAAAACCCCGTCGCACTCACGTTCAAAGCGAGTTTGCGGTAGTTTTTTTCGGTGATGTTGGGTCGGTTCACTAGCATTGGGGCGAATTTAGGGTTTTAATTTGAAAATCTGAAAATTTTGGGCGTTGCGCCGATCGTGTTTTTGGCCTTGATCGCGTTTGGTGCGGCGCCGGGCTTACGGCACTCGCTTTTTTGCGGCAAACCATTTTCGGAATCCAAAGTCGGCTGGCAAAAAGAGCTCAAATCCCGAAACTTCGGGACCGCGAATCCCTAACGCGGGTTTCGCGTTCCAGAGTGAAGTCTGTGACTTCACGACCTGTGTGGCGGAGTCTGTGACTCCGGAAAAAAGCGAAGCGCCTTAATGTCCTTAATGAACTTAATGGTTCAAATAAAAGTAGGAGCGAAGCGACCATTCCCAAAACAATTAAGTCAGTTAAGAAGAGTTAAGAACCCAACGGCAAAAAGGAGCAAAGCGACTTTGAACAATCAAAACTCAAAATCCTTACGGTTCAAAAGTCCGTAAAAACATTTGCCAAGCACAACCACAAGACTCGTCGCCAAGCCGTATTTTTGCCAAATGTCATCACCGAATCTCTACAAGTTACTAAGACAGGAATTCCCGTACCAACCCACGACCAAACAAGACATTTTCTTCCAGATGATCGCTGATTTCGCCACCAACGCGAATCCCGACCAGATGTTCGTGCTAAAAGGCTACGCCGGAACCGGAAAAACCTCGGTGATCTCGGCATTGGTGAACGTTTTGCCAGCTGTCAACAAAAAATATGTACTGCTTGCTCCAACCGGTCGCGCGGCCAAAGTCATTTCGGGCTATTCGGGTCGTTTGGCGCAAACCATCCACAGAAAAATCTATTATCCCAAAAAGGCGAGTGGCGGTGGCGTGCAATTCCAGCTCATGCCCAATAAGCACACCAACACCATTTTCATCGTAGACGAATCCTCGATGATAGGCGACGGCAACCAGGATTCCAAATTCTACGAGAACGGCTCGCTGCTCGACGACCTTATCGAATACGTCTACACCGGAAAAAACTGCAAAATCCTGCTTTTGGGAGACACGGCCCAGTTGCCGCCGGTAGGATCAGAGGTAAGTCCGGCGCTAGACATAAGAACCTTGTCCAACAGCTACGGAATGGACATCCCGAACATAGAATTCGACGAAGTGATGCGTCAGGCCGAAACCTCGGGAATCCTTTACAATGCAACCCAATTGCGCGAACTGCTCGAAGAAGATTTTTACGAGGAATTCAAGTTCGAGGTCAAACACTTCAAAGACATCATCCGCCTGACG
>JBCNQO010000013.1:0-10420 GCA_039592825.1 Flavobacterium sp. | reverse complement strand
AGGCGTGCGGTCGGAGTTGCGGCTTTTTCCCCAACAAACCAAAAGCAAAGCCAAAGCGAAGAACATTAGTTTTTTCATTCAGTCGATGGCTTTTACGACCGCTTTTTCGGCTTCTTTACGCGTTCCGTCAAAGCCGTCTACGCCCGAAACCGTAGTGTATTTCAAGACGTATTTCTTGCCCGGATTCAAGCGTTGGTAAACCGACTGGCACATCAAAGTCGCTTCGTGATAACCGCACAAAATAAGTTTGAGTTTGCCCGGATAAGTGTTCACGTCTCCAATGGCGTAAATGCCCGGAATATTGGTTTGGTAATCGAGAGCGTTGTTGACTTTGATGGCGTTTTTCTCGATTTCAAATCCCCAATTCGCGATTGGGCCGAGTTTTGGCGTAAGACCGAAAAGCGGGATGAAATGATCGGCGGCGATGTTGCGGTGAGCGCCGTTTTCTTCTATGTCGATCGATTCCAGTTTTTCGGCTCCGTTCAAACCGATGACTTCTGCTGGCGTGATGAGCTTGATTTTGCCCTGGTGTTTGAGTTCCTGCACTTTCTCGACAGAATCGAGTGCGCCGCGGAATTCGTTTCTTCTGTGGATCAAAGTGACTTCGGAAGCGACGTTGGCCAAAAAGATGCTCCAATCTAGAGCCGAATCGCCACCGCCGGCGATCACGACTTTTTTCCCGCGGTATTTTTCCGGGTCTTTCACGAAGTATTCGACTCCTTTGTCTTCGTAGAACTCCACGTCTTCGATTTGTGGTTTTCTGGGCTCGAAACTTCCCAAACCACCGGCGATCGCAATCGCGTGACAATGGTGTTGCGTGCCTTTGTCTGTGGTTACGATAAACGTTCCGTCTTCCTGGTGCTCGATCGTTTCGGCTCTTTCTCCTAGCGTGAAACCGGGTTCGAACTGCTTGATCTGTTCCATTTGGTTCTTGATCAGATCGCCCGCGAGTACTTCTGGAAAGCCGGGAATGTCGAAGATTGGTTTTTTGGGATAGAGTTCACTCAATTGGCCACCGATTTGCGGAAGCGCGTCTATGATGTGGCATTTGAGTTTTAGAAGGCCGGCTTCGAAGACGGCAAAGAGTCCGGTTGGGCCGGCTCCGATGATGAGGATGTCGGTTTTGATCATTATTTTGGGATTCGGTTCTTATCCGAACAATATTTTCTTTTTTACTCTGGAACCACTGAACTTCTCTATTCGTTGTTCGTTATTCGACGTTCGTTGTTCCTTTTTTTCAGAACTTCATTGTTCTTTCTTTCGGACTTCGTCCGAGGTTTTTTTTGCCACGGATTCACGGATTCACACGGATTCCACGGATTTTACTATGCGTGGTAGGGATTTTTTTTTTGGATTTTGGGATGCTTCGCATCCTGATTTTTGCCAAACCGACGCGACTTCTCTATTGGTTCAATGTTGTACAATGATCAACGAATACCGAATTTTGAAGTTTGCTCTTGCGTGAGGGATGCTGGCTTTGTCTGAGCTCTTTTTGCCGAGCTCATTTTTGCTTTTCACTGAAAATTTTCCCGGCAAAAAAGCGAGTGCCTGCAGCCCGACGGCGGCTTCCAAAGAAATCTGTTATGGAAACGACCTGCCGCTGCAACTGCTTTTTGCCACTGCGAAGCACGCCGCCGGCACGCCCAAAATAAAAATTACGCTACGTTGGTGACCGTTTCGATCTGGGGCGCGTATTTTTTTATAGTGGTTTCGACTCCGGCTTTTAGCGTCATTTGGTTTACGCTGCAGTTTGTGCACGCACCTTGCAGGCGAACCGTGACGTGCTTGTCGTCTTGGATCGATACGAGCGAGATGTCGCCGCCGTCGCTGTGCAAAAACGGACGGATTTCTTCGAGCGCTTGTTCGATGGTTTGCGTGAGTTCTGTTGTGTTCATGTTTTAATTTAAAGATTTAACGATTGAAAAATTGAACGATTGTTTACACCGCCGGCCAATCTTTCAATCATTTAATTTTTTAATCTTTTAATTTTTCTTCACCGCCGAACAACCCGCCATGGTCGTGATCTTTACGGCTTCGGTTGGTGGCAAGTTGTCGTTTCTGTTTACGGTTTCCTGGACGACGTTGCGCGTGATTTCCTCGAAAATCGATTCGATTGGCGAGGCGGTTTGCATGGCTGCCGGACGCCCGAAATCTCCGGCTTCGCGGATTGATTGTACCAATGGCACTTCGCCAAGGAATGGAACGCCAAGGTCTTGCGCCAGGTTTTGTGCGCCTTGTTGTCCGAAGATGTAATATTTGTTGTTTGGCAATTCTTCTGGTGTGAAGTAGGCCATGTTTTCGATGATTCCGAGAACCGGTACGTTGATCGCGTCGGAAAGGAACATGGAAACGCCTTTTTTCGCATCGGCCAAAGCTACGGCTTGTGGCGTACTGACTACGACTGCGCCCGTAATTGGCAACGATTGCATGATAGACAAATGGATGTCGCCCGTTCCCGGTGGCAAGTCTAGCAACAAGAAGTCGAGTTCGCCCCAATTGGCGTCGAAAATCATTTGGTTCAAGGCTTTGGCTGCCATTGGCCCACGCCAGATTACCGCTTGTGACGGCGCTGTGAAGAATCCTATCGAAAGCATTTTGATGCCGTAACTTTCGATAGGACGCATTTTCGATTTGCCGTCTATGGTTTCGGAAATGGGTTTTTCCATCTCTACGTCGAACATGATTGGCATTGATGGCCCGTAAATATCGGCATCGAGAACGCCCACTTTAAAGCCCATTCGCGACAAGGTCACGGCCAAATTCGCAGTAACGGTAGATTTTCCTACGCCGCCTTTTCCTGAGGCGACCGCGATGATGTTCGAGATTCCAGGAATTTCTTTGCCTTTGATCTGGTTTTCTGTGTTTTTTTCTGGCACTTCTACCTTCGAGTTCACTTTTACCGACGTCACGGCCGGGAAGTTTTCCTGGATGATTTTCTTGATGTCGTCTTCGGCTCTTTTGCGGATGTGCATTGCCGGAGTCGCCAAAACCAAATCGACGACTACCTCATCGCCGAAAGTGAGCACGTTTTTCACGGCTCCGCTCTCTACCATATTCTGGCCTTCGCCTGCAATCGTGATGGTTTCGAGAACTTTAAGTATTTCTTTTCTGTCGAGTTTCATAGTATTCAGGACAGCCTTTATTAAGACTGATTTCAGATTGCAAAGATAATCGGGAATTGACAATTGGCAATGGATTTTTGTCAATTAGACGGCTCAAAACAGGCTAAATATTAGTTAATTCTCAAGCATCGGATACAAACCGAAATTTTGTGGTTCAAAAGATTAATCCGACATTGGCCTTACAACCTAACCTTTTTGCCGATGAACCAATCGTTTATTTTGGCGTCTGGCGTTCGCGAACACTTGCTTATCGAGGGTTTGATGGACTTTGCCAACCTTTACCGCATTGAGGCTTTTGCCCAGAACATTTCGATATTCCGCGAAAAAGGCGAACTCAATTATTTGGTTTTGTTTGCCGATGCGCCTCGTTTCGAGCATTTCGCTTTTGCCGTGAATGCCATCAGACACATCAAACAAAAAGACCAGATTTTGCCAACAGTAAGCGGATATTTCCTGAACGAACCTGGCGAAGCGACGCCTTATTTCCTGACACAAGGAGTCACGAAAGTCTATGTTTCGGAAATTGACGAAGAACGCGACAATGTGAACGCCGTGACCCAAAATGGCCAAACATTCTACTATTCGTTTGGTGGACGCGTTTCTGATCTGGCGGAAAATGAACAGGCTTTTGAGGTTCCGGATGTTGATCTCGAAAACTTCCATCACCTCATCGACGTTATTCCGGCGCCTGAACACACGAAAAACAAACCTTGGTGGAAAATCTGGTAAACTATGAGATATCTATTGCTTTTGCTTGTGACTTTCGGGCTGCACGCCCAAACCTATTCGTTTGACCAGAAAATCACGTATTTAGTCACAATGAACGAAAACGAATATGAGTTCGTGACTTTCTACAATTCTAAAAACCCGAATTACCGACTCGATTATTGGATCCGCCTGTCGAACAAAGAAGTTTCGGGCGCTTCTCTATCGGACTTCAAAACAGAAGAAGTGCATTCATACAAATTCATACGCCGGGATGACGGAACATCAGAACTCGTATACAATAGCACCAGAAAACCCGGAAAATCTCGTTTCCCGGAGCGAACCTGCGAATTAGTGCGCGATGCCAAAAACCCAGAAAAAGCCGAACTGATCCTGTACAAAAACCGCAAGAAAAAAGAGATAGTCTACAAAACCAAATTGAAAGTTTCAGAAAGTCCTGTAGATCTTACCAACATCGTAAAATTCACGATTGCAGACAGTGCTTATCGCGAATGCGTGCTTCCGGGCTTTCAAAATCTGGTGATCGAAGAAGCGGAATGGGAAGGCCACGGACTCAGTATGCATTACCGAAAAAAAGCGATCGAGAAAATTGATGTGACGATGATCGTAGAATGATCCAAGCGAAATCTAAAGTTCCGCTTCGCTCAGATTCTGCTTCGCAAAAAGACTCCAGATTAAAACACCAAGCCAACCGATTCCCGTCCAACCGACAAGAATATTCGCAACCAGAATGCGTTTGAAATCGGGTTTGCCTCTCGAGATCAGCGACGGGATAAAATAAACGAACGCCACTACGGCCAACGCCATGAATTTCTCTTTGGTGAATTCGGTATTCTCGAACGGAAGCGAAATCTCAAAAGTTAACTTTTCCATGTTCATGACCGGACTTAAAAAAACCTTTCGTTCGGCTTCCGTTTCTTGAATTCCGAAGTAAAAAACACATCTACTTTCGCGTTGAATTCCTTGTCGAAAGACCAAAGCGTCGCATGACCCGAATTGGGTAAAATCCACAATTCGGCGTTTGGCAAACCGCGAAAAATCGCCAAAGTGTGTTCGGGACGAATCATGTCGTGATCGCCGCCAATAACCAAAGTCGGGGCTTTTATCTGCGAAAGATCGGCGTTGGAAATATGCGGATTCTGTGCCATGAGTTTCTGCAATTTGTAAGAAAGCGAATCGGCCGCATTGGCTTTCCCCGATTTCACTTTTGCCTCGATCTCGTGAAACCCTTTTTGCATGTTCGCCCATTCGTCTGGCTCGAGCGCGGTTTCGTCCGGCCACAGGTTCGCTCCTGTAATCGCAAGTTTTTTCACCTGTTCCGGATGGCGTTTGGCTAGCAACAAAGCGTTTATTCCGCCGTCGCTCCAACCAATCACATCGGCTTTTTCAACCTTTAATTGTTTCAACAAATCGCTCAAATCATCGGCCATCATTTCGTAGCTCAACGAATCGGTTCTGTCTACAGATTTCCCTTGAGCGCGGCTTTCGGGCACGATCACCAAATGGTTTTTCGAGAAATGCGCAATCTGGAACACAAAGTTGTTGATGTCGCCGCCGTTTCCGTGAACCATAAGAATCGGTTCACCTTTTCCGTAGGTTTCCACATACATCTTGAAACCGCGGACGTCGTAAAATTTCCCGCTTTTGCGATAAGGCGATTTTTTCATCGCGCTGTCGACTTTCGCCCCAATGTCTGTCGGCTTTTCTACAACCGATTCAAGTTCTTTTTCTGATGCTTTTTCCGAACACGAAATCAGCGTCAGAAAAACAAAAAACATGAGAATTACCTTTTCCATAAGCTTCAGATCGCAGCAAAATGCTTGAGTTTACGGAGTTTCCCATTGACAAAATTATGTAGCGAATTAAAATTTTCCGGTCCGATTTCCTTTTCGGAAACTAAGAAAGTGACACCTAAATTCGTCAAAAGTACGAGCGTGTCATTTTCAAACATATAACCGCGAAAAATTTTCCAGGAAAGCGAAACATCGCCCAATTTGCTTTCAGAACTATACCGTTCATCTGTAAACTCCATCACGATCAGATCGTTGTCACCTAATTCTCCCTTGAATTTCGATACGAGGTTAAGCGTGTTGCGTTTGGTTTTTCTATAGAGATAAAAATGTTGAAGCGTGATGACAGCGATGAATATTCCCAACGGCAAAAAAACCAAACATATCTGGTTTCGCGTTACGAGCAAATAGGTTCCTAAAACCAGAAGCCAAATGGCGATTGCCGTATTCAGCAACACTTTCCTGTAGTATTTCTTCCACGTCAAATGAAAAAGCAACATTGTTTTTTCTTTACTGATCTCGTAGTTTTCCCGAATCTCGAATCTCATATTTCTAATTTGGGTGAAAATAAAAAAAACGGCAGGAATTTCCCGCCGTTCAAACAAAATATAAAAAAACAAAGTGGTGTAAAAATCAGTTTGGCGTGTTGCCCCAGAACGCATCCGAATTGTTCGTTTGATAATACGTGAACGCCGTTTTGGTCTCGGTATTGAACTGTTGTTGCTTTTCGTGTTTTTTCCAAACGCCGTCAACCGGAAGCAATTGCACATACTCAACTTTGTGACCGTCGCGCCACGTCTCGAAATTGGCTTCGCTGCGAATTGGCGTCTCCAAACGGTAAAGGTTTTTGGCCATGTAAGTGTACAGATAATGATCTGGCGTTTGGGTTTCCTGACGGTTCCAGTTCGCGTCCGGATTCAGGATTAGCGTTTTTCCGTTAATGAGTCTTTCGCGCACTTCGGCAAGCCCTAGAAGTTGGCCTTTCTCGTTCATCACGTAAGCGTCGAACGTTGGGTCAATCCAGATCCAGCGCTTGGTTTCTTCGTCGAAAACGCTGTTAATTACGTGGCAATCGTCGAACTTTTCTTCTTTTGGCATACACGTGATGTAATGCGATTTGATTCCCAAAGCCAGATAACATTCGTTCAAAGCGATAGCCATCATACGGCAATTCAAACCTCGGTTTTCCTTTTTGCATATCGCTATCAAATCATCTACATTTCGCGCCGACGGATTCGCACTCGAGCCGTCGTGACGCACCGTGTTGTGCATCCAATGCATCAGATTCAGGATCTTCGACGTGGAATTGCCTTCGCCAGCGATCGAATCGAGCTTGAACTTTTTCCGGATGCTCACCAAATAAGCGTCATTGGCCGATTGATACGTGTAATCTGGGAAATCTTTGCCCGCTTTTACCTCGTATTTCGAGGCCGATTTGAGTTTGTCGAGAAAGCCCGGTTGATACGAAATTCTGGTCACGGCATCTTTTCCGTTGTATTTGATGATGAAATCGGTCGGTTTCTTTTTGTCGACTTTAACGGTGATGGAATCTTTGTCGGTGTAAAATGTGACGCGGTCGTTCGAACTCACGTATTCATCCGGATTCACGTCTGGAGAAATGCGCCACGCACCTTTTCGAAACTTGGTTCCATCTTTAATGTCGATGTTTACGACCGTCGATTCGATGGTTTTGAGTTTCTTTTGTCCGAAACCCGAAATCGTCAGCAAAGCAAGTGCAATCGAAAAAAATTGTTTCATATCATTCGTATTTGAGATATTGCAAAACATCGACTCTCGTGGCTTTGTACGCTTTTGCCACCACAACGACCAACGTCAGTGAAGCCAGAATCACGAATCCCAAAATGAACGGAAATGCCGTAATCGGGATTCTATAGGCGAAATCTTCGAGCCATTTCGCCAGGATCATGCGTGTCGGGAAAAATGCGATGATAAATCCTACAACGCAGAAAATGAGGTATTGTTTTGAAAGTTCCTTCAAAAGCGAACTGGTTTCGGCTCCCAAAGTCTTGCGGATCGCGATTTCCTTCATTCTTCTTTCGATCGAGAACGAGGCCAAAGCGAAAAGTCCGAAAAGTGCAATCAAGATAACCACGGCGTTCAAAAGTTCGAACAAATCCCTTTGGTTGACGAACGCTTTGTAGGTACGCGCAAAATTCTTGTCGACAAAATCATAGGCGAACGGATATTCCGTATCGATGTTCTTAACCCAGAATTTCTCCATCGCGGCCAAAGCGGCTTCGGTCTGGCTCGGATCAATCTTGACCATAATGTGGTTGGTGTTGTTGATCATCCAATCTATGGTTTTGTAGTGGAAAAGCAACATAGGCGGAATCTCTTCCTGCGGGCCGGCAATGTGGAAATCCTTTACCACGCCCACAATCGTCAAATCTCTGCCGTTCCATTTGAACTTTTTCCCGAGTGGATTTTTGAACTTCATCATGCGTTGCGCCGTCTCGTTTATGAGTACCGAACTTATCGTGTCCGACGAAAGCAAAGGTGAAAGTTTGCGCCCCGAAGCGAGTTTGACGTTCATCATGTCCATGAATTCGAAATCGGTCGCCATGTTTTTGGCCTGTATCTGAACGTCGTTGATATTGAAACCCGAAGACGAATTGGCGTCGTTCCCAAAAGAGAATGCACCGCCGGTAACCGCTTTCACGCCGGGCATTTTGAGCAATTCGGCTTTGGTCATCTGGTAACGCGCCACGAGTTTTTTCTGGTAATCGGGCTGGTGCCAATCGTATGGATTCCTGTAAACCACGTCAACGACCTGATCGCCTTTGAAGCCCATGTCTTTCGTACTCATAAAATGCACTTGTTCATACACGATATGACTTCCTATGATGAAAAACGCCGCGATCGCGAATTGCATCACGAGCATTCCGTTTCTGATCCAAACACCGCTTTTACTGCGTCCGAAGTTTCCTTTCAAGACTTTGAGTGTTTCGAAATTCGACACGTAAACCGCCGGGAAAATGCCCGCGAAGACGATTACTATTACGAAGATTCCCAGAAGTTTCAAAAAAAACTCGCTGCCGTTCATCTGCAATTCTTTCCCAAGAAAATCATTGTAATACGGAAGCGCCAATTCTACGATGGCCAACGCGAGCAAAATCGAAAATGTCGTCGTGAAAATGGTTTCGGTGAGAAATTGCCACACGATATTGGCTTTGCTTGCGCCGATGATGCGTCGAACACCAACTTCTTTCGCGCGTTTGATCGCACTTGCCGTGGCCAGATTCACATAATTCACGATGGACAAAATCAGGATCATGACAGACAATCCGGCCATAATGAGCAGGAATTTGTAGTTGCCCTGGCCTTCGGGATAACCGTTAACCGTTGAATGCAGACGCGATTCGGCCAACGGTTCGAGTTGCACTTTGGTCGTGCCGTTTTTCTTGATGTAAGCTTCTAGCGAAATTCCTTCTTCTTTGGCGTATTTGGCCGTGCGGTTTTCGATGTAGATCTTTTCCATTTGGGCAATGACCTTTTCCCTGTCGGATGGATTTTTGAGCTTCACCATCAAATTGAAGTTGAAATTCCCCCATTGGTCTTTGTTCTCGCGCAAATAAGGTTCGAGGTCGCGAATGACGATATTCGGTTCAAAAGACGATTTGCCCGGAATGCGGTAAACGCCGCGCACGATGCGAGGTTTGTTCGATAGAAACAACTGTTTCCCGACGGCTTTCTCGTTGCCGAAAATCTGCCTGGCGACCTTTTCCTCTAGTGCGATACTGTTTTCGTCACTCAAAGCCGACGTCGCGCTGCCTTCGATGAATTCAAACGAGAAATATTCAAAAAACGGCTGTTGCGAATCGACGACTTTCTCGATCACGAACTTCTTGTCTTTGTACTTCGCGCTTTCTTTTCTGTAACCGGTTTCGGTGTAGCAATAGCTTTCCAACTCTGAACTTACGGCTTTGATATGGCGTCCTAAAGGTTCGCTCGAATACGGCCAACTCATGTCGGAAGTTACATTGTTTATGACCTGAAAAACCTTGTCTTTCTCGGGATTCCAGGCGTTGTACGATTGTTCTTCGTTCCAGTACAAAACCGCGAAAATGATTCCCGAAATGCCTATCGCCAATCCCAAAGTGTTCAAAATCGAGAACAGTTTGTTCTGCTTCAAATGGTAGATGAAGACTTTTATCCAGTTCCTGATCATGACAAAGCGGTTTTCTTGTTGCAAATTGCCTTAGGAAGCTCTAGCGAATCTGCCGGCTTTTGTTTCTCGACGCGAATTTCGGGTTTGAGCAATTTCGGGCACTCGATTTTCGGACTCACCGCAAAACTTCCTACTGTAGAAGCGATCACGGCCGTGAATTTAAAGATGATCTTGTGCATGGCTCAGGCTTTTTGGGCGTCTACGAATACGTCTACATTGCGTTGGTTCGTCTTTTCAGAAAACACCACGCCGTCTTTCATGTGTATCGTTCTTTGAGAGAAAGAAGCGTCGTAATCGCTGTGCGTCACCATTAGGATCGTTGCGCCTTTTGCGTGCAAATCGGTCAAAAGTTCCATGACCTCGTTTCCGTTTTTCGAGTCGAGATTTCCTGTTGGTTCATCGGCCAGAATGATTTTCGGATCGTTTACCAAAGCTCTCGCCACGGCAACTCTTTGCTGTTGTCCGCCCGAAAGTTGTTGCGGATGATGTTTGAGTCGATGCGAAATCCCGAGTTTTTCGGCAATTTCCTCGACTTTCTTTTTACGGTCTGACGCCGGAACTTTGTTGTAAATCAATGGCAATTCGATATTGTC
>JBCNQO010000129.1:0-5689 GCA_039592825.1 Flavobacterium sp. | reverse complement strand
GGAGCAAAACTCCGTAAAACCCAACCATTTGAAGACCAACAAACTTTTATTTTCGCTCTTTTTCCTTTTGTTCGGAATTGTCGCTTTTGCGCAGAATGCCAGGATTAAAGGTCTAGTACTCGATGAAGGAAATAACCCTATAAAAGACGTCACTGTCAAAGCCGGTTCCAAGCAAACCGTTACCGATGATTCTGGAGCGTATGTGCTCGAGGTACGGGCGAATGAAAAGGTCGTAGTGACTTTTACTCATGCAACGCTTAAATCTGTGACATTTCCTGTGGAGTTGAAATCGAATGAAGATTTCGAATACAATCCGGTTATGACAAGTATGTCGGTGCAATTGACTGAAGTCGCGGTGAACACTAGTAACCGGAAACAAGTTGAAGGTATCATAAACATCGATCCGCAAGTGATTCGGAAAATTCCAGGCTTGAATCAAGGTGTCGAAAACATCATCAAAATCATCGCCGCAAGTAGCAATAGTGATTTGAGCACTGCCTATTCTGTGAGAGGTGGAAACTATGACGAGAACTTGGTTTACGTGAACGAGATAGAAGTTTACAGGCCGTTTTTGATTAGATCGGGTCAGCAAGAAGGTTTGAGTTTCACGAATTCGGACATGGTTCAAAGCGTCGATTTTTCAGCTGGCGGTTTTCAGTCCAAGTATGGAGATAAAATGTCATCTGTGCTTGATATCACGTATCGTGTTCCCATAAAATTCGGAGCTGCCGCCGAAGCAAGTTTTTTAGGAGGAAGTTTGTCAACTGATTTGGTTTCAAAAGACAAGAAATGGGCAGCAGTTACAGGAATTCGTTACCGCGACAATAGTTTGCTGGTAAATAGTCAGGAGACTTCAACGAACTATCGCCCTCGCTTTTTCGATGTGCAGACAAACATCACGTTTACCCCAAATACAAGATGGCAGTTTAGTTTCCTAGGTAACATATCCCAGAACCGTTACAATTATCAGCCGCTCACAAGACAGACGAATTTCGGAACTGTCGATGAGCCAATAGCTTTGCAGGTTTATTACGACGGTCAGGAAAAAGATAGATATGAAACTTATTTTGGAGCTTTTAAGTCTGTTTACAAGGTGTCGGACAATTTTTCTCTTAAACTGATAACGTCGGCATATCATGCAATCGAGAAGGAATACTTCGATATTTATGCGGCTTATTTCCTGGGAGAAGTTGATGCCAATATCGGTTCAGACACTTTTGGGGATGTAACTTTCAATCGAGGTATAGGGACGCAGTTGAATCACGCGAGAAATGATCTTGACGCGCTTATTGTAAACGCCGAGCTAAAAGGCGTTCACAAGCTTCCGAAAGAAGCTACCGTTGAATGGGGGTTCAAATATTCCCGAGAGGATATTCGCGATAGGTTGGTAGAATGGGAAGTGATCGATTCTGCGGGATTCTCATTGAATCCGCCTATCATAGATTTGCCCAACAATGATCAGCCTTACAATCCTTATACCGGTCCGCTGGTGCCTTACCAAAATGTTCGGGCTTTGAATTATACTACAATCGATAGACTATCAGCTTACGCCCAATATGGTAGACGTCTTAAAATCGGTGGTAGCGAAGCTTTCTTTAATCTTGGTGTCAGAGCTCATAATTGGAATGTAAAAAATGAGTATGGAGCCGATGGAAAAAGCCAAACGGTTTTCAGTCCACGTGCCCAATTTTCGATTAAACCTAAGTGGGGTGATCGGGATTTATTGTTTAGAGTCTCCGGAGGTCTGTATTATCAGCCACCTATGTACCGCGAACTAAGAGATTCATCCGGAACGGTAAATCCAGACGTAAAGGCACAACGCTCAATTCACTACGTGGTTGGCGGCGACTATAGTTTTAAAGTAGGTGATCGCAAATTTAGATTTTCTGCAGAAGCCTACTACAAATCAATGTCCGACATAAACACCTACACGCTCGAAAACGTGAGAATCCGCTACCGTGCCAACAACGATGCCAAAGCGTTTGCAACCGGACTCGACATGCGACTCAACGGTGAATTCGTGCCCGGAACCGAATCTTGGTTCAGCTTCAGCTACATGAAAACCGAGGAAAATCTCAACGACCGCGGTTACATCGCACGTCCGACAGATCAACGCTTGAAATTCGGGGTTTTGTTCCAGGATTATATGCCGACGATCCCGAACGTGAAAGTTTACATCAATTTGGTTTACAATACCGGTTTGCCTGGCGGTTCTCCGTCTTATGCCGATCCTTACATTTACCAAAGCCGTTTGCGCGATTACCGCCGTGCCGACGTTGGTTTCTCTTATGTTTTTACCGAAACCAACGACAAACGTCCGGAAGGTCATTGGCTCAAGAAATTCCAGGATCTTTCGCTTGGTTTCGAGATCTTCAACATGTTCAACAACCAGAACGCGATCACCAATACGTGGGTGCGTGACGTCTATACGAAAAACCAATACGGAATCCCGAATTACATGACCACGCGCGTGTTCAACGTTAAACTTTCCGCAAGGTTGAACTAAGTGAAAAACGGCCTTTTTATTTTTGCCTATATTTGAATCGTTAACCGAATCCCGTCTTATGAAAAAAGCGTTGCTCTTATCGTTCTCGGCCTTGCTCGTGCTGGCTTCGTGTAAAAATGAAGAAACCGAAAAGCCGAAAGTGACCTACAAGGCGCGCGAAACCAAGGAAACGCCGGCGGCCGATACGTCAGAGATCGAGATTGCAGACTTGCCGATACACATTTCGGGAACGTCTTACCTGATTCATCCAGTCGGTCAATACCGTGTGATGGACGGCGCCAGAAAATCGGGTTACAGTTACGAGAAAGGCAGTTTTACGGTTTCCAATTACGGAGAATTCGAGATTACGGGCTATCTCAAGAATCTTATGGTTCAGGAAGTGGCTTCCGATTCCATCAAACCGGTTTTCGACAAACCTGTCTTGATCCAAACCGCGACTTTCCTAAAAGCTTTTGCCGACAAGACCAAACAGCAAATCATGGTCTATTCGCTTGCCGATATGGATACGAACCAGGACGGAAAGCTCGACGCCAGCGACGTACAAACGCTTTACATGAGCGAGGTAGGAGGAAGCCGCCTCGTGAAAATCTCTCCCGAATACCAGGAACTTATCGACTGGAATTTCGTCGAGGCCAAAAACCGTCTTTACTTCAGGACGATCGACGACACCAACAAAAGCGGCGCTTTCGACAAAGACGACGTGATCCATTACAACTATATCGACTTGCTTTCTGGTGAATGGAAAGTGGTGGAGTATAAGCCTGTTTGATTAGTGGCAGTTGCAGTTGCAGTCGCAGCTGGTTTGTCAATACTGTTCTAATTCAGCAGTTCTTTTGGTGGAATGGTCACATCGCTTTATTTTACATTACCGATCTGCAACTGGAACTGCCTTCTTTTTCTGGGCGTGCCGGCGGCTTTTTTCAAACGCAATTTGGTTCTGCCACTGCTACTTTTTTTACTACTAAACTTTGTGAGGCCGCCGTCGGGCTGCAGGCACTCGCTACGGCTTTTGCTGTTCGCAAAGCCGTGAGCTTAAACAATGCCAGCATCCCTCACGCGATCCGTTTAAAATCCGCCTTTATTTTAGACGCAAAAAAGCCGCCAACAAAAGCTGACGGCTTCGAAAAGAAAATATCGTTGTTTTAAAGCGAATTGATAAAATTCAGCAAATCGGTGCGCTCGCTTGCATTGAGTTGTTTGAAACCATTTTTCGAGTTCGTCGCTTCGCCACCGTGCCACAAGATCGCTTCGGTCACGTTTCTCGCGCGTCCGTCGTGGAGTAAATTCGTGTGGCCATTTACCGTGTTTATCAGTCCGATTCCCCAAAGCGGTTGCGTTCTCCATTCGCGTCCGCTGGCCAGGAAATCGTTGGCGTTGTCGGCCAAAGCTTCGCCCATGTCGTGCAAAAGCATATCGGTGTATGGGCGAATGATCTGGTTTCGCATTCCTGCGATCGGATAGTCGCTTCCAGTTGTGATTTTTGGTCTGTGGCAGCTTATGCAATTCAGGTCGTTGAACAGTTTTTTGCCTCTCAAAACACTTTGGTCTTGGTAATTGCGTCGCGCCGGAACAGAAAGCGTCTGCGAGTATAAAACCACTCGATTGAGCGCCAAATCCGGAACTTCGGGCGAACCGCCGTTCGGGATCGCGTCGCAGTTTACGCTTGGCGGGCAATTCTCGTTCATAAACATCGGGCTGGTCAATCCCATGTCCTGGTGAAATGCCGTAGCAACCTGCTGGCGAATCGTGGCCTGGTTCGCTTTCCAGCCAAAACGACCAAGCTTCACCGAGTTTGTCGTAAGATCGTGAACGTAATTCGCTTTTCCGATAATGCCGTCACCATTTGAATCTCCAGCGTCGATAAAGCCCAAAATCATCTGTTCCGGAATCGCTTCAAGAAGTCCCAAACCTACCATTTGATTGGCAACGCGGGGCGAAATCATCACGTTTGACGCCATTGTTCCGTAAGCCAGATTCTGTATGTGGTAAGTGGGTTTTCTGAGTTCTACGATCGTTCCGTCGGCTAAAGTTTCGGTAATGGTTTGGTAAGAGATCGTGTAATCGCCTTTGGCTGTTTGTCCGAAAATGGCCTTGTCCTGCAATTGTCCGCCGTAAACTGGATCTGGTAAATAACCGCCGAAAGCGTCTGTGGAAGGAATACTCAATCGCAGCAAAAGTCCTTTTCCGAATTCTCCGTCAAAAGCAGGCGGTCTTCCGCGTCCGTCCTTGAAATGGCAAGAGGCGCAAGAGATCGCGTTGTAGAATGGCCCGAGTCCGTCGCGTGCGGTTGTAGACGATGGAGCCGTAACCCAATTCTGACGAAAAAAAGAATTCCCAACGCCAAAATCCGAAGCCTGATCTGAAGTAAGCGCAGATGACGCAAACCCAAAAGCTTCCTCGGTCTGGTTAAAAACCGTAGACGATCCGCCCGAAAACTGTTCGCCTTCTTCGGGCGTCAAAGTTTCGTAGTCGGAATCGCTGTCGGAACAAGACCAAAGCGCGGTAAACAAAAGTGCCGAAAGAAAGGCACGGGACATTTTTTCCATAGTGCAAAAAACAGAAAAAAGTGCCCTGAAAACAAGGCACTCTCATCTTTGTAAAATCAGGATTCGTTATCCGTTCACGACAACACCGATGCTGGCTGCTCCGGCAATGAAAGTCGCTCCAAGATCTTGCAACTGCAAAACGGTAGCTTTCACTTTCGCTCCTTCGACAGATTCCGGGCCTTCTGAAATCGCGGCGTCGAATGGCGTCTGGATCGCGTTCATCTTGGTCTGCGCATCCTGGATTGACGTGTTTGTAGCTTCGTAAGCCGTGTTGTTGGCTTTCTTTACCAAATCTTCCAAAGACGGACCGTCGATAGAGCCATATTGTCCTTTGTAAACGTTGATGATTCCCTGAAGGTTCAAACGGATATCGCGGTGCGTATTGTCGCTAAAGCAAGAGTGCTCGTCTTCCTGGCTCATGTTCAGCAAAGCAACGTCCATGCGCTCTACGGCAAGTTCGGCAGCAGCCAAAGTCGTGATGCCAAGGTAGATGTTCTGCAAAGCTGTGTCAACTGGCAAAGCAAGGAAAGTTGCGCGGTAAGCACCGCCCGGTTGCCATTCGTTTACGAGATATTGCAAATGGTCTGTGAGCAAATCGGCGCATGCCACCAAATACTGGCGACGGCGATTTTGGTTT
>JBCNQO010000128.1:0-5698 GCA_039592825.1 Flavobacterium sp. | reverse complement strand
GTTTTGTGGACGAAGGTTCCAACGGGTTACAATATCGCTATTTACACGGCTTCGCATCATTTTCACGATATCGCCATAAACGGGAACGAGATCGCGGTTGCCGGTCAGGCCGATGTGGAAATCTGGGACAGTTTTTCGGTAAACCGACCAATGAATTTCCGCGCAGATCCTATTCTTTTGCGTTTGGACAAAAATTCAGGAACGGCAGTTGGCCTGCACGACATCATGAGTTTGCCGGGCTACGACGACGGACTCACGGCGGTCGCGGCAGACAAAGACGGCAATTACGTCGTTGGCGGCTATTTCTACACCGACATGTTCACGCTGGCCAACGACAATGTGCCAACTATCCAGAAAGTGCAGAACGTATCCGATTACACAGATTTCTTTATGGCCAAACTCGCGGGGAGTCCATGCGGGACACTTGGGAATATCGATCTTGGGAAATCCAAAACGAGCGTTTACCCGAATCCGGCTTCGACTACGGTCAACGTCGAGTCTGACGTAACTTTTGAGTCTTACGAGATCGTGAGCGTTTTGGGTCAGGTTTTGGCTAAAGGAAACTTGAATGGACAAACGGCGATTTCGGTAGAAAATCTCAGCAATGGCGTTTATATCCTGAATCTGAAATCTGGCGAAAAAGCCGTCCAAAGTTTCAAGATCGTCAAGAATTGATTTAAGCTGGCTTTCGCCGATTTTATGCGAACGGCAAAACGCGATTCCAGAATCTTTCCCAATTTCAAGCCGTATCTTTGAGAGATGAAGATATTGGTCATTGAAGACGAAAAGCAGCTTTCGGGCGCGATCCGCGAGAATCTGCAAAAGGAACATTTTGTGGTGGAAACCGCGGCGATTTTCGCTTTGGCATCAGAGAAAATCGGGCTTTACGATTACGATTGCATCTTGCTCGACATCACGTTGCCAGACGGAAACGGCCTGCAATTGCTCGAAAAGCTAAAGTCCGAAGGGAAATCGGGCAACGTGATCATCATTTCGGCCAAAGATTCTCTGGACGACAAACTTTCGGGCCTTGAATTGGGCGCAGACGATTATCTCACCAAACCGTTCCACCTGGCCGAACTCAACGCCCGAGTAAAAGCGGTTTTGAGAAGAAACAAACTCGACGGAAAGAACGCGATCGAGATCGGCAATGTCACGCTAGATCTGACGCAGCGAGAACTTTTGATCAATAACGAAATCGTGGCTTTGAACAGAAAAGAGTTCGACATCTTGAGTTATTTCCTGATGAACAAAAACCGTTTGGTCACCAAATCTGGGCTCGCCGAACACGTTTGGGGCGACAACAGCGACCAAGCCGACAACTTCGACTTCATCTATTCCCAAATCAAGAACCTGCGCAAAAAACTGCAAACCACCAATGCCGATGTAGAGATTGAAGCGGTTTACGGAATCGGCTACAAACTCGTCTCGAAATGAAGTTGGCCAACCAATCCATAAAGTACGTTTCGGCTTCGCTTTTGGTGATCGTCGGGATTTGGTCGGTGGTTTTCTATTTCAATATGTTGGCCGAAATCAAGGAAAGCGTAGACGAGGAACTCGAGAATTACAAACGCCAATTGGTGTTTAAGGTTCAGACCACGCCGTCGATCCTGGACAAAAAGAACTTCGACGAGGCATTTTATTCCGTAAAGGAAATCTCGCAAAAACAAGCGCTTTCGTTTACCGACGAATATCTCGATACGGAAATCTACATGCAAGACGCAGACGACGAAGCGCCAGAACTCGAGCCCGTTCGCATGCTCGTCACGACCTTTGAACACGAAGGAAAATACTACGAACTCCAGATCATCAATTCGATGGTCGAAGAAGACGACCTTATCAAAGAACTGCTTTGGGAAGCGATCATTTTATATGTGATCCTGATCGCGTCCATCGTGATCGTGAACAATTTCGTGCTAAGGAAAGTCTGGAAACCGTTCTACCATTTTCTCGAACAATTGCGCAATTACCGAATCGGAAGCGATGCACAACTTCCGAACGTGAAAACCACGACCACGGAATTCAACGATCTGCAACAGTCGGTCGATACACTTTTGCGAAAAAGCATCGAAGCTTACGACCAACAGAAACAGTTTATCGGCAATGCGTCTCACGAACTTCAAACGCCGCTCGCGATCGTGATCGGGAAACTCGAGTTGTTGCTCGAGAAACAGGAATTGCAGAACGCTCAGGCCGAAAGCGTGTCCGAAGTGCTGCAAATTGTAGAAAGATTGGTGCGACTAAATAAGTCTTTGTTGCTTTTGACCAAGATCGAAAACCGACAATTTCTGGACAATTCGCTGGTTTCGATGAATCAAGTAGCGAAACAAACGATTAGCGATTTCGAGGATTTGTCCGAATTCCGGAAAGTGTCGGTTTCGTTGGTCGAGAAATCGGAATTGTCGGTAAATATGGATTTGGCTCTGGCGAACATCATCGTGTCAAATCTACTCAAGAATGCGATTTTCCATAGCGAATCGGGAGCCAATGTCGAGATTGAAATACTTGCGAACCAATTGGTTTTCCGCAACGACGGACAATCGGCTTTAGATCACGACCAGATTTTCAAACACTTCTACAAATCGGGCGACAAAACTTCGGGAACTGGTTTGGGACTTGCGATCGTAAAGGCGATTTGCAGTGTTTACGACTTTCGCGTTTCGTACGAATTCCGTCAAAGCAAACACGTTTTTTCGATCGGCTTCCAAAAAGGCTAAAATTCCCGAATCTTTTCAGTTTCGTATCGTTGTTTAGCGATATGGATGCGATAAGAACCACATTTTTCCTGGCTTTGCTGCTGTCGATTTCCACTTCTGGAATTAGGAAGTGTTCGGCACAATTGGTTTCGCATCCGTAAAAAACGATCAACGCAAAACGCCTCAATTCCGATTTTTCGGCCCGATTTGCCAAGCGTTCCACCAAATTGCTCAAGGCGAATCTTGACACAGAGAACGATTATGAAGAATACGGATTTTCTGGAAATTACCGTTTGACGGAACGTCCGCGGTTGTTTTTTGGTTTGGAATACGACTTTTCGCTTGTGGGCAAAACCTATTCGCAATTGAGGAGCAAAGAGCTCGATTACGCCGAGTTTTTCGCGGGATACACAATCTACAAATCGGCTAAAAGCAAGACGACGGTTTCTTTAGGATACGCAACAGTTTTTGGATTCGAGCCTTTGAACCTTGCCAAAAACCAGTTCCGTCAGGACGTTTATAACAATCCTTTCGTGTCTGCCGCCAAGCGATTCGGGAAACAGTTCCGCGCTTCGGTCATGGCCGGGCCGATGCTGAAATCGGGTGCATACAAAAACTCCAAAGATCGCTACAGACTCGAAACGACGCTCGATTACAAGATTCCCAAAACCAAAGCCGAAATTGGCGTAGAAGTCGAGAAAAATACAGAATTGTCCGGGCTTTCGATGTATGTGCGTCCGCAGGTCAACATCGCGATCGATAAATATTCTTCGGTTGGCGTCGTGACGCAATTCTCGGTGAACCAACAGGAAGAATCGGGAACGCTTTTGCGGTTTATTTTCCAGTATTGATGCGCTTTCCCAAGTCTTTTCAGAATCGCGTTCCAACTTTGTATAAATTCTAAAACACAACAATATGAAAACGAAATATGCCATTTCCGCTTTATTTTCGGTCTTCGCCGGATTTTTCTCCATTGCGCAAGACATTCCACAAAACCAGGTTCCGTCGGTAATCGTGAACCATTTCCAACAGCAATTCCCGAAAGCGAGAGACGTGGAATGGGAACTCAAAGGCAACCAATACAAAGTGGAATTCGAAACCGGACTTTTGGGAGACGACCACGACGTTTGGTACGACAAAACGGGCAAATTGGTGCGCCACGAATCTGAAATCTCCAAAGGCGATTTGCCACAGAAAGTCAAGGCGACGCTCGATTCCCAATATGCGAACTACCGCGTAGACGACGTAAAGAAAATCGACGAAGCCGGAAAAATCGTGTACAAGATCGAAGTCAAATCAAGCGCTTCCGATTGGGATTTGGCGATTGATTCCAACGGCAAAGTCTTGAGTAAGGTCGCCGATTGATTTGAAACTGCCATAAAAAAGAAAACCCGCCAATACAGCGGGTTTTTTCGTGAAAAGAGATGAGGTCATTTCGCCTCGTCCACAAACACGTAAAGCTTGGTGATTTTGCCGTTTTCAATGACGAACAAGTCCATTCCGGTTACGGTATCTGGTTTTGATTTTGGCCCGAACTGCCAGTAAAGACGCGCAATGTTGTGGTGCGTTTCTACAGATTTCACCGTGAACGCGAAACCTTTGTTGTCATTTTGCAAACCGGCCACGAACTTCGCGATCTCGGCGTTTCCGTTGGCTATGAAATGGCGGACGACCATCTCGATGTTTTGGGCATAAGTCGCTTTCATGAGCGCATCTCGTTTTTCAACATTCTTCTCGTTCCAGATCTCGAGGTGTTGGGTTACGAGTTTCTGGTTTGCGGCTGTATCAAAGTCTGAGGGATTTGGCGTTTTTGCCGAATCGGAAGCTGCATTTTTAGGCGACCAAAGCAAGGTTTTGGGTTGCGATTTCTCGTAGGCTTTTCCGTTGGGATAAGAAACCAATTCCATTTTTGATCCCCATGGCGTTTCAAAATAAACCCAGGTTTCGCCCGCAGTGTCGCCCGATGGCATAAGGAAAGGTTCACCAATGAACTTCACGTTTTTAGACTTGAGGTAAGCCACGGCCTGATTCATGTCCTTCACGTAGAAAGCGATGTGGCTCGCCCCGATGTCGTCTGAATTCGGGTGTTTTTTGTTGCCCTGGTTGTTCTCGTACGCAAAAACTTCTATGCTGGCACCAGATCCGGCGTTTATCATTTTGATGGTCACGGCTCCGGTTTTCGGGTCAATGTGGTTCTGTTTTTTCCAGTTTTCGTCAAGCGGAATCGGGCCAAGTTGGGTTACGGGAGAAAATCCCAGCACGTCGGTAAAGAACGGCAAAGCGCTTTCAAGGCTCGGAACGTTTATGCCCACGTGGTCTATGCCCAGAATTCCCGCTTTGGATTGGGCGTTGAGGTCGTCGGCTGGCGAGAATACGGTTACCAATGTGATGATGGCCGCGGCCGAAGATTGCAGTTTTGTTTGTGTTTTCATGTCGAAAAGATTTAAGTGTTGTGATTCGATTTGTGTGTTGCCCGATGTGATTGTCGAACAAGGCAAAGTTGCGAACACCGGACGGGCTGTGAATTGACCTGCGATAAGTAAAAAATTGACATTTGTCAACTGATGCAGATCGGCACAAAAAAAAAGAGCCTTTTGAAAGCTCTTGGGATTTTTCGGGACGCGTTCGCGATCAGTATAACTCTTCATAAAGCCCGAACACGATTCCGTCGGCGAGTTTGAAATGTTGGAATTTGAGCAGTTTACCAACTTGGGTAATCTCGCACAAAGCGGTCGCGCCCAGCGAAAGCATATCGGCCGAAGCCACTTCGAGATTGTTCACTCTGGCGCTTTGCACAACATTCGAACGTTCAAAAAAATAGTCCGGAAAACACGATTGGGGCGAATAGATCTCGAACAAAGTGCCGTCTGGCGAAAGTAGCGCGCTAAGTCCGGATTCGGTGTAGATCTCTTTGCAATCCAGAACGGTTTTGGCCATTTTTCGGATGCTGTCAAAGTCGCGTCCGTTGGCCTTTAGCGAGATCTTGGCGGAGGTTTTGTGTA
>JBCNQO010000127.1:0-5716 GCA_039592825.1 Flavobacterium sp. | reverse complement strand
ATTTGGCTTCCCAAGAATCCATGTTCTTTAGCAATCTGCGCGAAAGGTCGTATCTGGCCTCGACCGAAAATCTATCAAATGAGATTCCGAGACCGCCGAAAGTTCCGAAGGCTATACTCTGCATAGGGAATTCGGTTTGAGCAAGATTGAAGTTACTCTTGACCTTGATAGCCGAGGAAAGCGCGAGATTGAGCGTCGCGCCCGCGTTTACGAACAGTTTCGTGCGATCGGTCAAAAAGAAATAGTGTCTTACGCCGACTGGGATTGAGATGAAAGTGTAGTCGACATCGGTGGTGACATTTCCGGTTTTCGATGTTTTGACGCTCGAGAATAACGGGGCGGCGATAAGTGCCCATTTGCCGCGGTTCATGGGCAGCACGATTTCGACCTCGGCGCCCACGACCGGAGCGACTTTGCTTTTGTCTATCTTGTCGAAATAGTCGTCAAAAGTGTTCTCGACCTTGAGTTTGGCGAAAGCAACGCCCGCGAAGACTTTGAAGTTCACCTTGGTTTTGGTGGCGTTGGCCGTTTTGTCAGCTTTATTTTCGGTTGCCGGATAAGCTTTTTTGAAAAGTGACACCAAAGCGTTGCGTCGGTACTCGAGTTTCGAGACGTCTTTTTCGGTAATTCCGTTAGATTGGAGTTTGGTGAAAAGTTGTTGCCTGAATTGATTGTTTTGGCCGATACGCGATTCGTCCAGTCGGTATTCCTTGAACACCAACTGCTCGGGAACACCTTGGTTTTCAGAGGTGAAAAAACGCGAAAGGTTCACGTCCTGATACTGATAGAGCTTGGTTTGGGCATCGTAGATCAGCCTCAAAAATATCGTCTCCTTTCGGAAAGAAGGATTGCGCTCCTGGCTCATGCTGGCGATACTTGCTGCCGAACGATCAATGTCTACAGTAAAGCGCTCAAAGGTGAATTCGCCTACCTCGAAAGATTTGATGTTGCCGATTTCGGCTTTTTGGGAGGTCGCTTCCTCGGAAAGCTTGTACTCGAAAGAAGTCGGGTTGTTGTCCCAATCGAGGTTGCGGATAAGGCATTCGGTGGTCTTGCCTTCGTTGTTCGTGAAACGTCCTTTCTCGAATTTGATCTGCGCAAAGGACATGGCCGTCGTCAGCGACAACAGCAAAGTGTAAAATCTGTTCATTTGTTTGTTAGGTTGTTGGGCGCAAAGCTAATTTTTTCGGTTAAATCCAAAAGCAAACGATTGTTAATTCTTACAATATGGCATAAAAAAACCGCCCAAAAGGACGGCTTAAGAATTCTGTGTTGTGAGATCAGCCCGCAAGTCCTAAAATGACCTGAAGCACAATTCCCACAACTACACCTGCAAGGGCTAGATAACAAGCACTTTTGGCTTTCTCCGGATGATCGTTTTTGTTGATTACCCAAATGATAGCCCCGGCAAGCGGGATAAGGAATGAAAGAATTGAAAGGCCAACGCCCAGTTTTTCTCCTTGTGGTTTGAAATCTTCTGACATAATTTATTATTTGATGGTTAAATGAATAAGGTCTACGATAAGCCATCCTGCTTTGGACGAAAACGACATAAGGCCGATTCCGGCAAGTAATCCCGTGGTAAATCTTAGCGGATTATTGCTTTCGCGGTTCCAGTAAGCTTGGGTAAGTCCGTCTATGGTTGTCGGAAGGATGAAGGCAATGGTAAGTAGCCAACTTAGCGAAACGAATCCGAAAAGGAACAAAGGCATGGTCAGATAACCCAAATGGATTCCCGTGCACCGCGCGCAAACCGGAAACTGTTTCCCTTTCCAGAAAAACGAGCGTTCGGGTTTTTGGTGGCATGCGGTTAAGTGGAGTTTCTGCATAATTTGAAAGTACGCAAAAAATCTGAAAGTTGTGTCAAGTTAACGTCAAATTCCCGAGAAAGTATCGCCTTGCTTGATGTCGCCAGTCTCGAAACCTTTCATGAACCACTTCATTCGTTGGGCAGAAGTGCCGTGCGTAAACGAATCGGGAACGACCTGGCCGCGCACGCGTTTCTGTATCGCATCGTCGCCAACGGCTTCGGCTGCGCTCATCGCTTCCTCGATGTCGCCAGGCTCTAGCATCTTGACGCGTTTTTCGTTGTAGTGCGCCCAAAGTCCGGCGTAGAAATCGGCCTGGAGTTCGAGTGCTACCGAAAGTTTGTTGGCTTGGGCTTCGCTCATTCCCTGTTGCATCTCGCGAACTTTTTGAGATGTTCCAAGCAAGGTCTGTACGTGATGCCCGATCTCGTGCGCAATGACGTAGGCGATCGCGAAGTCGCCGCCTTTGGCCCCGAAACGCGTCTGGAGTTCGTTGAAGAACGCCATGTCCATATACACTTTTTGGTCGGCCGGACAATAGAACGGGCCGACTGAAGCTGTTGCGCTTCCGCATCCGGTTTCTACCGCATCGGTGAACAATACGAGTCCCGGATTTTTGTAGGTCATGCCGTTTTCGGCGAAAATCTGTTTCCAAACATCTTCGGTGTCGGCTGTGACCACTTTCACGAATTTCCCGATTTTTTCTTCTTCGGGTGTGAGTTCGCGTTGCTGTGTAGGCGTCTGTAAAGTCTGTTGCTGGATTTCGTTGATGAGTTTTCCCGCATCAGCGTCTCCACCCAGAAACATTTGGGCAATTACGATAATAACGGCGATCAATCCGCCGCCGGCCGCAATTTTTCCGCCAGACATGCCTCGTCTGTCTTCGACATTTCCGCTTTCACGTCGTCCTTCCCATTTCATAATTTCTCGATTTTTTGGTTAGACCTTGTCTTTCTTGAGCCACACCGAGAGCACTTTGCGAATGTCTTCCTCTACAATCGGTTTCGGAATGTAGTCGTTCATTCCGGCCTCGAGGCATTTTTCGCGTTCGCCCTTGATCGTGCCTGCCGTAAGGGCGATGATCGGTATGGCATCTGACGTGAATTTACGGATTTCTTTCGAAGCCTGATACCCATTTTTGACCGGCATCTGAACGTCCATGAAAATAAGGTCAGGTTCGATTGCCTGAACGCTGTCTACGGCCTGTTGCCCGTCCTGGCATTCGAAAATGATGGCCTGAGGGATGATTTTCCTGATGAGCGTCTTGGCCAGCAACATGTTGATCTTGTTGTCTTCGACCACGAGAATGCGTACCGATTCGTAGTCGAGTGCTAAAATCGTATCGTCGCGCAAATGCGTGATCGCGGGTTCGAAGTCGCAGGTTTCGGTCAATCCTAAAGTGATGTCGAAGAAAAATGTGCTGCCTTCTCCGTAGACGCTTTTTAGTTGGAGCTGGCTTTCCATCAATCCCAAGAGTTTATTCGAGATGGCCAGTCCGAGTCCGGTGCCACCGAATTTTTTGGTCGTCGAGGAATCTTCCTGAGAGAAAGCGTCGAAGATCTTGTCCTGGTTCGATTTTCGGATGCCGATTCCGGTGTCTTCCACAGCAAAAAGCAATCGGGCCTTGTCTGGCGTGCGTTCAAGCAATTGTACCGAGAGGTCGATCGAACCTTTTTCGGTGAATTTTACGGCATTGCTCATAAGGTTCACCAAAATCTGCTTTAGACGGATCTCGTCTACGATCACGCACTTCGGAACATCGTCTGCAATCGAAAGCGAAACCTTGAGATCCTTGATTCTCGAGTCGTAGTCGATGAGTTTGGTGATGTGCTTGCAGAGCTTGAACAGGTTGGTTTCCTCTGGCGTAAGCTCGAGTTTTCCGGCCTCGATTTTCGAGAAGTCGAGAATGTCGTTTATGATCTCCATGAGCGCGTTGGCCGACTGGTTGACCGTGTTCATGTATTGGTGCTGGATGTTTTCGAGATCGGTCTTCATCAAAAGGTCGGTAAAACCGATGATGCCGTTCAAAGGCGTTCTGATCTCGTGGCTCATATTGGCCAGAAATTCAGATTTGGAGCGGTTCGCAGCTTCGGCAAGTTCCTTTTCCTTGACGGCCGTCTCGTTCTTCTTTCGCTCGGTGATATCGAGTAAAATCCCTTCGATAAAATGTACTTCGTCTTCTTTCTGGATCACGCCGCCGAATTCCTCGATCCAACGGATTTCGCCCGACTGGCGCACGATTCGGTACTCGAGATGGAAACTTTCGCCTCTTGAGATCGCGCCGTCGCGAATCGCCATTCCCTTGTCGAAATCGTCCGGATGCACGAGCGTCGGGAACCAAAGTCCTTCCTCGAGAAATGCCTTTTGCGGATATTCCGTGAGCTTTTCCATTTCCTGGTTCAGGTACACGAGTTTGCGTTCGGCGTTGAGCAGGTAAACCGTTCCCGGAATGTTCGCGGCCAAAAGTCGGAATTTTTCCTCGCTCTCGTTTATGATGCCTTCGCTGATGTTGCGTTCGATCGCCATCGAGATGTTGCTGGCCAAAGATTGCAGGATAGTGATCTCGTCTGGCGTCCATTCGCGCTCGATTTTTACGTCGAACACTAGCATTCCATAGAGTTTTTGCCTGATGGTCAGCGGAAGCGAAAGCACGGAAACCGAACCTAATTTCTCGAGAAGCCCACGCATGGACTCGTTTTTTATTTTGCTGACAATGGAATGGTAAGGACGGTTTTCGAGCATCGCCTCGATGATGTCGGGTACCATCGCGTAAGGCAATTCGGCCAAAGCAGGATTCGGTGGCGTGATGCCTTCAATCGGGCCCATCCATCGGTGTCTTTGCTGAACCGTGTTGTTGCGTTCGTTGTTGACAAAGAACGAGATTCGGTCTACATTGGTGACTTTTCCGACCGAGTTCAGGATGCCCGCGAACAGTTCCTCGGTGTTGCGGCTCATGAAGAAATTGCCGGTGTTACGCGTAATTGCCGACAGTATCTCGCTTTTGTAGGCCAGACTTCTCTCGGCTTCTCGCCTCATGTGCGATTCTATGGCCACGGCGGTAAGATCCGAAACCGAGCGTGCGAACGAAATGTCCTCGTTGTCCCAATCGCAGTGTTTGGCCGTCGCTTCAAAGCAAAGTACGCCTTCGATAAGACCGTTGATGAAAATTGGCGTGTCGAGCAGCGATTTTATGCCGTGATGCGGAATGTAATCTTTGAGCAATTCAACGGTTTGGTGGTTGTTCGCGACATTCGAGGCCACGACCTGGCGTTCATTTTCCAAAGCCGTGAAATACTCGGGATAGTGTTTTCGCTTGAGCGGAAGTTCTTTTTCTACAGGGTCGCCCGAAACGTTGAAAATGGCCGTACAAACGATGCTTTCAGTGGAATATTTCCAATAGCCGGTTCTATCGACAGATAAAGATTTGCCCGACAATTCGAGAATTTTGGAGAGTACGTCCTCGATTTTCTCCTGACCCGTAAAGCTCATTTCGGCTATGATCTTGAGCGTCTCGTCGTAGCGCTTCACCTTTTTTTCCTTTCGGGCTTTTTCGTCGGCCAGTGATTTTACCAGAGTGATGTCTCGCGCGATGACCGAGAATCCGATGATTTTGCCGAAATCGTTCCTTTTGATGTTCACGCTCTGGGAAACCCAAACGATTTCGCCGGTTTTGGACACAAAAGGAAAGATCTGGATAGGGTAGTAGCTTCGGTTTTTGGGCGCTTTGTCGTATTGGGCGCGGATGCGTTCCTTGTATTCTTCGAGGATGAATTCGCTGTAATGGCGTCCGTAAAATTCTTCGGCAGAATAACCTAATGTCGACTCCGTGAAAGGATTTATGTAAGTGTAATTCCCGTGTCTGTCGGGTTCATAAATGATGTCTGAAGCCGATTCGATCTGGTTTTTGT
>JBCNQO010000126.1:0-5723 GCA_039592825.1 Flavobacterium sp. | reverse complement strand
AATCCGAGTTCGTATATATCAACGGGAATTTCCGGATCGTAAATGCCTTTTAGCACTTTTACGATCTTTTCTCCCAATTCTGCAGTATCGATTTCTGTTTCCATATTATTGTTGCGACTGGAATGCCAGCGCGTACATCTTGATTTGTTTGATCATCGACACGAGTCCGTTGGCGCGCGTCGGTGAAAGGTGTTCTTTTAGGCCGATTTCGTCTATGAATCTGGTATCCGACTCGAGAATGTCCGACGCCTTTTGCCCCGAAAAACTGCGAATCAAAATCGCTATCAGACCTTTTGTCAGAATCGCGTCCGAATCTGCCGTAAAATCGATGATTCCGTCGTGTTCTTCGGCGTGTAGCCAAACTCTCGATTGGCAACCTTTGATGATGTTGTCTTCGGTTTTGTATTGTTCGTCAATCAGCGGAAGCGATTTCCCAAGGTCGATGAGATATTGGTAACGTTCGTCCCAATTTTCTTCGTCGAACATCGAGAATTCATCTACGATCTCGTCCTGAATTTCTTTTATCGTCATTGTCTGGATGGCTTGTAAGCGGTGATTTTATTGACCAAAGTCGCGATTTCGGCCGGCGGGAAACCATCGTCGAAATCGGTCGTCTCGTATGTTTTTTCTTTGTAGGTGACTTTTAGGTTCGCGATTGCCGCTCCGTCGAAGAAACGTTTTTCGGTCGGTGCTTTCAAAGTCGATAGTTTTTCAAGGTCGACTTTTGAAAATTCCGCAACCAAAGCTTTCCATTCGGCTTCCGGAATCGCTTTCGCCTCAGGTTTTTGGTGACCATTTCTGTCTCTGGAAACCAGCACCTGTTTGTCCTGAATCGTTATTTTGTAGAAAAATCCTCTAGTGTTCGCCGTGTATTCCACAACGGCCGCTGCGAGGTCTTTTTCCTGTTGGCTGTCGCAACCTTTCCCGAGCAACAGCGTGAGCAAAATCATCGAAATGAGTTTCATGATCTGGTGTTTTTAGGCAAGCATCAATTGGGCTTTCTTGACCGATGCGACCAAAGCGTCAATTTCCTCTTTTGTGTTATAGAACGCGAAAGATGCACGAACCGTGCCAGGGATTCCAAAGAAATTCATGATCGGTTGGGCACAATGGTGACCGGTTCTCACGGCAATTCCCATCTTGTCTGTGATCGCCCCGACGTCATAAGGATGAATCCCGTCGAGGTTGAACGAAATTACGGAAGTTTTGTCTTTCGACGTTCCGAAGATTTTGATTCCATCGATTTCCAGCAATTGCTGCGTTCCGTAAACCAATAGTTCGTTTTCCTGCTTTTGGATGTTGTCAAAACCGATACCGTTCAGGTAGTCGATTGCCGTTCCAAGCACGATTCCGCCGGCGATGTTCGGTGTTCCGGCCTCGAATTTATGCGGCAGTCCGGCATAAGTCGTTTTCTCGAACGTGACTTCCTTGATCATTTCGCCTCCGCCTTGATACGGTGGCAATTTTTCAAGCCATTCCTCTTTTCCGTACAAAATTCCGGTTCCGGTCGGTCCGCAAGTTTTGTGTCCCGAAAAGGCGTAAAAGTCGCAATCGAGCGCTCTTACGTCTGGCTTCAGATGTGGCGCGGCCTGAGCTCCGTCGATGAAAACGGCGGCTCCGACCTCGTGCGCTTTGTCGATGATGAATTTTATCGGATTGATGATTCCAAGCGCGTTCGAGATATGGTTCACCGTGACGATTTTTGTCTTTTCGGACAACAATTTCACGTATTCATCCATAATCAGTTCGCCCTCGAGATCCATCGGAATCACTTTCAAGATCGCTCCCGTTCTCTCGCAAAGCATCTGCCAAGGCACGATATTGCTGTGATGTTCAAGTGCCGATACCAGAATTTCGTCTCCGGGTTTCAGGATTGAGGCGAAACCGTTTGCCACGAGATTCACGCCATGCGTCGTTCCGGCCGTAAAAAGCACTTCGTAAGCGTGTTCAGCATTGATGTGCTCTCGGATTTTCTCACGCGATTGCTCATAAGCATCGGTAGCCAACTGACTCAATTTGTGCACGCCGCGATGGATGTTGGCATTGATTTCGGTGTAATATTTAGAGATCGCGTCAAGCACGACTTGCGGCTTTTGCGACGTGGCGGCATTGTCGAAGTAAACCAATGGCTTCCCGTTCACGGTTTGCGTTAGGATCGGGAAATCGGCTCTTACTTTTTGGATGTCAAACATCTTGATTCAAGTTTGGCGCAAATTTACGGCTTGTTTGGTTATTAAACCGATAAATGCATCTTAAAATGGAATGGACGGATAGGTTTGGGTGATGGTTTTTGGCGCTTTTGCGGATGTAGGGTTTGCCGAAAAAAACACATCAATTTTGGGGCGTTTGCAGACCTAACAAATCTTTGAAGATTTGTTAGGTCTGCAAGTTCGGGCGAAAAAACCCATCATCGTTACAGAAAATCTGTAAAAAATGTTAAATAAGGATTGTCCGAAAAACGAAAGCCTTAGAGCCTCAAGATTTGTCCTTGTGGACGAAAGAGCGTTTGGTGCAATCTGTATCAAAGGGATTTATGCAAACGACCAAACATTTGGAAAACCAAAGATTCGGCTTCAGAAATCCTATTGCCTAAAATCAAAAGCTCTCGCCTGCCCCGCCGCCACTAAAACCGCCACCGCCAAATTCCATCGGGCCTTTTATAGGAATGTTCTGGATCGCGTGCGAATTCACGATCACGGCCTGGGCAATCGCCAGCGCGCGCGAATCGTGCAGCCTTTCTTTTTCGAACGTGAGTCCGCTTTCTTTGTGCTTCAGCTTCCGGATGCAAAACAGACTCGCCGTGGCCAGAACGATTCCGCCGAGCAGCAATGCCCATTCGGTCGGAAGCACGTGATAGTAGTATCGGAAACTAAAAATCGCGAATCCGAAAGTCAGAATCCCGACCCAAAGCATCATTCGATTACGCGTTTTTATCCCAAAGAAAATGTAGGTCGGCGGCAGCCCGAAAGTGAAAATCCAGAACAAGATCGCAAGTGGAATGTCGTTCGTTGGCATGACCTCGAACACCATCATATCTTCTGCCAACGTGCGAACCACAAGGTAATTCATCGAAAAATAGCCCAAAACGAGACTCGAGAATTCGAGCGCCGTCAATGGCCAATCGTACAAACTGGCATTTTCTGTCGCTTTCAATTTCCGATGCGCCAAAAACAACAAAATTGCCAGTACGAACAGAATGACCGTGAGATAAATTTCAGAAATAACATGCAGATCGAACGTCAATGTCGCGACAAGACTGACCAAAGCGCAAACCGACACAACAACCGACAGCGTGTGCAAATACCGGATAGCGCAGATTCCGGCAACTATTGCTACAGAAATACTGACAATCGCCGGAGATTCAGTGGCAAAACCGAATGCGATTCCCGTCCAGAGTTGGCAACCCAGGATTGCCGCATCGTCGAGTCCGTGGGCGAAATAGCTTTGGCGCGCCAAAACTTCGGCAGCCACTACGCCGGCGATTGCCAACAAAAAAGCGATGATCTGGAAATTGTCCAGCATCGAAGCGAAAATGAGTCCGAAAGAACCCGAAGCCGCCGAATAACAGAAAACACCGAGCAAAAAGAAAGCGATCCGAATAAAGATATTTCGGCTGGTTTTGAGCGTGAGGAATGACGCTTTGGCGAGCTTGAACTGTTCGTCGGAAATGAACTTCCCATCTCTCAAATCTTCGGCCGCCTCGACCGTAAAAGTGTTTTCGAGTAATTGTTTGTCGTACGCGATCATTGGTGTTCTTTGTTGAATTTTCGGATTGTCCGGATAAAAAGCACTATTGCCACCACATAAAAAATGGGCGCGAAATAAGCCGAAAGAATCATGAGTTCTTCCGATTCCGTGAGGATTATGAGTCGAACCAAAGCGATGTTGACTCCAATAAAAGCATACAGTATCGTGAACACGAAAAGCGCCGTCGATTCCTGATTATGGCTTTTGCGGAAGAAGTAAACCGTTGCCAGGGCGAGAATCACGAAGAAAACCGGCCAATAATCCTGAACGAGCCCGACGATGCAGCAAATGCCGGTGAGTTGTTGGGCGAAACCGAAGAAAAAAGGCGCGAAATGGCGTTTGATGTTTCTCATTTGGCTGATTTCTCCCCAAACGATCAACGCGATTCCGAGTGCGATTCCCGTGATAAACATTGGCAGATTCTCGAAAACGTCGAGTTCCATCACAGCTTTTGGCGTCATCGTGATCCCGACCGTCGCCGCCAAAGTCGTTATGCCGATGGAAAGCGAACTTCTGTTGTCGAATCGGTATGCGGCGGCGAACGCAACAACGCTCGTAAGTGCCGATGCAAGCGCGAAATTATTGCCCAACGGATTGTACTGGAATTGCAGATAGCCAAAGAAAACGCCCGTAAGCATCGTTCCCAAAAGCACGACATAATCAAAAACCGGGCTTTCGAAAAACGTTTCCTCAAGCGAAAATTTTGGCGCTTTCTTGAAGCTGAAGAAGAAACAAAGCCCAGCCGAAATGAGCGTCAACGCGATAAGGATCGTGTGCCCGATCGTATCGATGTTCTCGTAGACCAGGATTCCCAAACCGCCTATTATCATTAATACGGCAATGTAAAGGAACATCAGAAGTTCGTTGTGGAGCGAGAAAATCCCGAGCGAGCGGTAAGCTTTTATCGCCACGAGGTCGTCTTCTTTGAGAATTTGTTTCTGATAGAGAATTTCGGCGGCTTTTTCTTTTTGGAAGTCCATTTTCTGGAGATTGATCTTCTCCAAATATAGGATTTTTGGGCTTGGATTCGCGTTTTCGGTCACTCTCGGGTGACATCAAAAAACACATCATCGAACAGGTTTTCAAGACCTAACAGACCTGCGAAGTCTGTTAGGTCTCAAAGTTCGGACACAAAAACACATCATCATTACAGATTTTCTGTACTTTTTGTTAAATTTTGGTCACCAAATATTCGACTTCAAGAACATGAAAAAACGCTACTGGATTCCACTATCAATTCTAGCCATCGTGGCGCTGATCGTCTCGTGGAATTACCCAAAACTCGACCTTATCTCTGGCTTCGCAGCCAAAAATGCGGCTTCTTGCCGATTCATCGACAACCGTTCGCTTGAAACCATAACGCAGGACGACAACGACATTCCGCTGGTGAATCAGGCCAAGATTGAGATTGACGAAAAATCGCGTTCGGTGACGGCATCGGTTTTTGGGCTAAAGCCGAGGAAAGCCGTTTGGCGAGAAGGTCTGGGTTCGGTTTTGGTCGACGACGAATTCGATGTGGACGCGGCGGTCGAGGTTCCGAATCGCCCGATTGTAATCAGAAAAGCGCCATTTCCGATGGGAAGCGACGATCAGAAAGACACGGTTTTCTCGAATGTTGACTACGAGAAACTCAACGCCGCGGTAGCATCGGCATTCGATAAGGGCGACGAGAAAATCCGGCGTTCGCGTTCGGTGATCGTGATCTACAAAGACAAGATCATCGCCGAAAAATACGCGCCCGGATTCTCGAAAGACTCGAAAATACTGGGTTGGTCAATGACCAAAAGCGTGATGGCGACTTTGTTTGGGATTCTCGAAAAACAAGGCAAGTTCGACATTCGAAAACCTGCGCCAATTCCCGAATGGCAACTTGACGACCGAAAAAATATCACGGTAGAAAACCTGCTCCGGATGAACAGCGGACTCGAATGGACCGAAGATTACGAAACGATTTCAGACGTGACCAAAATGTTGTT
>JBCNQO010000125.1:0-5730 GCA_039592825.1 Flavobacterium sp. | reverse complement strand
TAAATCGTTGTTTTTTATTTATTTAAATCGAATTTTGACTGATAAAAGTGAAATTGTGAGAAATTTGTGATGATTTTTGAAAAATCCGAAACAAACATCGATAATGTAAGATTCCGATTGCAAAATTTTCACTAATTATCAGAATTGACGTACAGTTTCCCCTAAAACCAACGATAGAAGTTCAGAAATAAAAGCCAAGAAATCACTACTTTCGCAGGCTCAAAACAACAACAAATGGCATCTGGATTTTTCGCGATATTAGACGACATCGCGGCACTAATGGACGACGTGGCCGTAACGGCTAAAGTGGCAACCCGCAAAACCGCAGGCATTTTGGGAGACGATTTGGCCGTGAACGCAGAAAAGGCGACCGGTTTCCTTTCGTCCCGCGAATTGCCCGTGCTTTGGGCAATCACCAAAGGTTCTTTCATAAACAAACTGATTATCGTCCCGATCGCTTTGGTCCTCAATGTGTTTTTCCCGGTCGCGATCAAAGTGATTCTGGTTTTGGGCGGACTTTTCCTGGCCTACGAAGGAGCCGAAAAAATCGTTGAATTCCTGTTTCACCGCGACAAGTCGGGCAAGGAAGTCGTTGCCGAATCAGAAGACAACCGCGAAGTCGAGAAAACCAAAGTCAAATCGGCCATCACTACAGACTTTATCCTGTCGGTAGAAATCGTGATCATCGCCTTGGGAAGCGTACTCGACAAAAGCCTCACGATCCAGATCATGACCGTTTCTGTAGTCGCGATCCTGGCCACCATAGGCGTTTACGGAATCGTGGCGCTAATCGTGAGAATGGACGACGCAGGTTTCAGCCTCATCAGGAAAACGTCGGGCAAAGGCTTTTTGTTCGCGCTCGGGAACGTACTCGTAAAATCGCTTCCGCTAATCATCAAACTTTTGGCGATTGTAGGAACAATTGCGCTTTTAATGGTTTCTGGCGGAATCTTCGTGCACAACATAGATTTCCTTCACCACTTTTTGCCAAACTTGCCGGCATTCGTAAAAGAGCTCGGAATCGGCCTTGTGGTTGGTTTGGTGGTAGTTGGCGTAGTGACTTTGGTCAAGAAAATTTTCGCCAAAAAAGCCTGAGAAATTCGGCTTTAAAGAAATTGAAATTCGATGATATTCTTATTGTCACTATTGGGTGACTTTAGTTATATTTGCCACAATCAATCAGAAAACAGGTTGGTGGAAATATATTTTTTGGACTGAGAACGGCTTTTACGGGCCGTTTTCTTGTTTTTGGAAGCTCCGGATTTTACTTCATTTCGCCCAAAACCTGTTGCCAGACGACTTTGTCCGAATTCCCGAAACTTTTCCGCGAGGGCGACAACCGAATCGTTTGCACAATCGGAATCACAGTTTTGGCGCCATTTCGCAAGACTTCCAAACTATAGGAAACCGTCCAAGAATTTCCCGAAAGGTTGTCGTAGGAAATTTTTCCGGACACGTCGAATCTCGTTTTCGAGCCCGAAACGGTTTGGAGCAAAGTCGCGAGATTTGTTTTTTTGTCCGATCCAAAAAAGTCCAAAACCGATACATTCTCTGAAGCGAACAAGGCCTCGATGTTCTGAGAAATCTGGGCTTTCAGTTCCTTATTTGATTCTTGGGAAAGCAAATTCAGGTAAGCGTAGAAATCGGTTATTTTTTCTGCAGAACGTTCTTGCCACGCGACGATTGCAGCCGACGAAAAATTGGCTTTGAGCGAATTGTCCCTGGACGAACTTTGCTGGGAAAAAGCACTTCCGAAAGCCAGAAATGCCGCGACCAGAAAGCTAATTCTGGCTAATCCTGATAAAACTGATCTTGTCGTTTTCATCGTTCCTGATTTCGGTTATGGTCATTTTTTTGAGCGAAGGCGTAGGAATCACGAGCATTCGCGAAAATTCTTCCTTGTTGAGCATTTCGGTGCCAAGGTCGTTTTCGAGCGAGATCAAAACCTCGAGTTCATTAGACAGAATCGCGTCCAATTGGCGTTTTCTCGTTTGCCAATCCTTGATGTCGGCCATCATAAATGCCTTAACCATCATCGCTTTGTCGTTTGGCGTAAGCAAAATTTCAGCTTTGCCCGAATCGGTTTTCACGACGATTTCCCTTCGTTTGTAAAACGGGCTTTCCACCGCGATTCTGGTTTCTTTTTCGGTCGACGGAATTTCAGTTGGCGCGATTGGCGTTCTCGAACTATCGTCGGCTTTATAGATTTTCACGTCTTTGGAATCGACTGTCTTTTTCGTGAATTCGTCCTTTATTTCTACGGTCGCGGCCGATGCATTCTTCTGTCGGAAAACGAAAAATCCAACAAGGATCAAAATCAGGAGCAACGTCAGATAAAGCCATTTCGGGAATTTTCGCGTCTTCGCCTGATGCTTTACATCCGTGAAAACGAACTCGTCCCAACCCGAAAAACCGACGAATTTCGCCATGATATCGAGCATGTCCTTTCGCGGAAGCTTTTCGTTCGCTTCGGGTTTCAAGTGCGTATAAACCCATTTTTCGCTTACGTTCTCGCGGACTTTTTCCTCGATTAATCCGATAAGATTCGCGATTTCCTGTGACCCGAACGTTTTCCAGTTTCCTTTGAAAAACGGGAAATGTTTGCCGTATTCCAAAAGCACGAGCTGTTTGAGGCGGTAAAAATGTTCGAGTTCGCTCATTGGTTTTCCAAAGGTAGATCGGCTGTAAAACCGATAGCTGTAAATGTACTGTAAACTGTTCGAAAAACTTTGCAGTAACTCGAAAGTCCTTTTGCCACGCGGTTTTTCATCGGCAGCATTATTCTTGCCGAACAAATCACAAATACGATGAAAATGAAAAACACAGTCGCTTTCGCCTTGCTTTTTGCCACGATTTTTGGGCACGCTCAACTTTCGGGCAATCAGATTTACCGCAGCAAACGCCAGAACGAGAATTACACCCAGAACTATTTCGCTTCGGGCGAGCCGAAATCTTCGGGTTCGGGCAACCAATCTGTTTACCGCATCAACATCTTGAACAACGTCGCTGCCGATTCTTACCGCGTGACTTTCGGCCTCAATCAGGAAGGCGTTTCTCCAAAGGAATGCAACGAGAAGATCAACAAAAGGATTTCTGGATTCAAAAAGGAGATTTCCAAAATAGGAGTTTCCGACAATGATGTTTATGTGGATTTTATTTCACAGACGAAAATTTACGATTACGTATCGAATGTGTCCGAAACCGTCGTGTCGGCTACGCAAAAAGAGGTCGGTTTTGAGATGAAGAAAAACGTGATCCTGCGTTTTACGAATCTTGCGTCGTTCGACGATTTGGTGAGCGCGGCCTCGGAATTCGGCATCCACAACATCGTGAAGATCGACTACATAAAATCGGACACCAAAAAGATCTACGACGAAATGTTTGCCGAAGCCACAAAGATTCTCGAAACCAGAAGAAAGCTCGACAATTCGATTTCCAATTCGGAATTCTTGCCCGAACCTCAAATCACGGTAAATTTCCAGGCAATCCAACCTGGCGAACAATACGCAGAATACACGGCTGCCGAAAGTGGCCAGGTCACGTTTGACAACGATTATTACCGCTCGCGAACGTCTTTCGTGAAACAGGAAACGCGAAAAAGCCGCACGTTTTATTTCGATTCCCAAAACATGGATTTCTTTGACAAAATCCTCAACGCCGAATCGCCAATCGTGAATCTGCAATATGTGATGCGAATAGAAGTCACGTACACGAGAAAGCCCAAACAAGCGGAAAAAGTCATCGAAAAAGACCCGAAAATCTACTACGTGGTTACGCCAAATGGCGAAGTGCGTCCGCTAAAATTCGACTAATCGGCATTTTTCTTTTCCTCGGCAATCTCAATGTCTTCGGCGTCTGGCGTCATTTCTTCGTGAACAAGTTTGGCCGCGGGTTCGTGTTGCAGACTGATGAAAATAGGGAAGTGGTCCGAATCGAAATTGTGGAGTCGCCTCATGTCCTTGAGTTTCATGTCGGTCGACGTAAACGCGTGATCGAGCGGAAAACGCATAAACGGATAATGCGCGTGAAACGAATTGTAGAAACCGCGGCCGCGCCTTGGGTCGAGCAGTCCGCTCATTTTTAGGAACAGTTCAGTGGTGTAGCTCCAGGCCACGTCGTTGAGGTCGCCAATCACGATTACGGGAAGTTCGCTGTCTTTGGCTAGATCGGCAACCAACAGCAGTTCTTTGTCGCGTTCGGTAGAACGAGGGTTTTCCTGAGGAACGGGCGGCGTAGGATGCACGGCAAAAAGTTTCACCGCTTGTCCGTTTTTAAGGATGATTTGGGCGTGAATCGACGGAATGTCATCCTCAACCATATAATGCACCTTGGCGTCCTTCAATTCGAGTTTGGAGTAAAGCAGCATTCCGTAAGTGTTTTCCAACGGAACTTTCACGTGATGCACGAATTTTTGTGCCAGTTCCGATGTGTTTTCGTCCCAAAGCTTATCGGTTTCCAAAAGCAGCACGACATCCGGATTGGCACGATCGATCTCGAGCAGACAGCCTTTGTAGTTGCGGTTTTCCTGATAGACATTGGCCACCATAAGGCTCAGACTTTGATCGGGAAGCGACTTGGAAACGCCCAAAACCTGAAGTTTCGCGAATCGCGTAAAAGGAAAGATCTGCTTGCCCAGATAAATCGCGTTGCCCGCCATCAGAGCCAGTAAAGTTGGATAAACCCAAGTACTGGCGTCGTAAAAAACGATCAGGAATCCAATGCACAAAAGTGTCGCGGTAAATTTCTGGAGCCGCGGATAATCGAAAACCCGGAAAACCCAATATTCGTTTTTTATTAATGGAAGTGCGGAAAAGATCAGGATTATGGCAGAGAAGACGAGTAGGAATATTTCCATTTAAGGTTTCGGGATTTGATTTCCCTAAAGATAAGGCGTCGTTTTTTATTTCGAAACGGACTTTGGAATTTCTTGACCGATTCAGTCATTGCTTGGCTAGTTTTCGCGACTTAGTCAGAAATCAGATCAACTCCAGCGAAATGTCTTTGTTTCGGATCACGAGTTTATGCGTACGGGCATAATCGCTGAAATGGTTCTGAGCAAACGCATATTGCTGTTCGGTCGGAAAGTTCTTGAGAAACAGTTCGGTGTTTTCTTTAAAAAAGTGGCCAGGGTTTTCAAGCGTTTCGCCATCGAGGACAAATTCTGTTTTTATGTTTTCCGATAGTGAGCCGTATGGATTCTTCATTTGGTTTTTGCCCGCAAAAGAACATATTCGCCAGATTCCGGACTTTATCAAAAAGCTAAGGATTCCTCGGCTTTCATTATCGTTTTGTTTCGGGCTAGACGATAGTATAGATAAGCCGACAGTTGATAAAACATAAAAACCGCTTCCAAAAGTTGAAAGACTTTCGAAGCGGTTTTGTGTAAATAAAAAAAAGCCTCACCTAAGTGAAGCTTTTCTTGTGGGCGATGAGGGTTCTGAACCTAACGCCTAAAACCTCGTAAAATATGGGTTTTGTATTCGTTTAAATCGCTTAGGGTGTCGATTTTGCCCCTTGAAAATAATAGCAAAAACGCACAAATCTTATTCAAGCAAAGGTATTAAAAAAAGACGGAGTCAGCAATATGATCCTATGATAGTTATAAAAATTGAACTAGTGGTAAAGGATGTAGAAAGAAGACGACTGTGACCGCATCACATCGATGCCAACGCCAATTGTGACCCTTGCAACCTTAAGATTTTATCGGTTTTGTTTTTTGAATTAGGTGAT
>JBCNQO010000124.1:0-5745 GCA_039592825.1 Flavobacterium sp. | reverse complement strand
ATCGTTCACGTGAACGACAGTTTCTTTGTATTCGGGCGCGATTTTTACAGCCGTATGCGCTCTTGAAGTCGTCGCACCACCAATCATCATTGGGATTTTGATGTTCAGACGATCCATTTCTTTCGCGAGATAGACCATTTCGTCAAGCGATGGCGTGATCAATCCCGAAAGTCCTATGATGTCGACATTTTCTTTGATCGCGGCTTCGATGATTTTCTCCGGTGGCACCATCACTCCCAAATCTACAATCTCGTAATTGTTGCAACCAAGCACGACCGACACGATGTTTTTGCCAATGTCGTGTACGTCGCCTTTTACGGTCGCCATCAGGATTTTGCCCGCCGATTGGGAAACGCCATCTTTTTCAGCTTCGATAAACGGCAACAGATAAGCCACGGCTTTTTTCATCACGCGTGCCGATTTCACGACCTGTGGCAGGAACATTTTTCCCGATCCGAACAAATCGCCCACGACGTTCATTCCGGCCATAAGGTTGTTCTCGATCACGTGAATCGGGCGTTCGGCTTGTTGGCGCGCTTCTTCCACGTCAACCTCGATAAACTCGTCGATTCCTTTGACCAATGCGTGAGTGAGTCTTTCCTGAAGCGAATGGTTTCTCCATTCCTGAACCACCTTTTCGTCCGATTTGGTCACGCCTTTGAAGCTTTCGGCCAAATCGAGCAAGCGTTCGGTCGCATCGTCCCGTCTGTCGAGCAAAACGTCCTCGACGGCTTCGAGCAAATCTTTAGGGATTTCGTCGTAAACCTCGATCATTTCCGGGTTCACGATTCCCATGGTCATGCCGTTCTGGATCGCGTGGTACAAAAACGCCGAGTGCATCGCCTCCCGCACTTTGTCGTTTCCGCGAAAAGAAAACGAAACGTTGCTCACGCCGCCCGAAATGTGGGCATACGGCAAGTTTTCGCGAATCCACTTGGTCGCCCGGAAAAAGTCTACCGCGTTCTGGCGGTGTTCTTCCATACCTGTCGCCACAGGGAAAATATTCGGGTCAAAAATGATGTCTTCTGCCGGGAATCCGACTTTGTCGACCAATATATCATACGATCTTTTACAGATTTCGATGCGACGCTCGTAATTATCGGCCTGTCCGACCTCGTCGAAAGCCATCACGATCACGGCCGCTCCGTATCTTTTTATCTTTTTGGCGTGGTCGATGAACAACTCCTCGCCTTCTTTCAAAGAAATCGAGTTTACGACGCCTTTTCCTTGCACGACCTGAAGTCCGGCTTCGATGATTTCCCATTTCGAGGAATCGATCATCACCGGAACGCGAGAAATGTCTGGCTCGGCCGCGATCAGGTTCAGGAATTTGGTCATCGCATACACGCCGTCCAGCATGCCTTCGTCCATATTCACGTCGATGATCTGTGCGCCGCCTTCTACCTGGCCGCGCGCAATGTCGAGCGCTTCGTCGTACTGTTCTTCTTTGATCAGACGCAAAAATTTGCGCGAACCCGTTACGTTGGTGCGTTCGCCTACGTTGATAAAGTTGGTTTCGGGCGTGACTATGAGCGGTTCAAGACCAGATAGTCGCAGGTATTTTTGTTGTACTGGCATTTTTCTTTTGCCACGAATGGCGTATTTCTTTCTGACCGCAGTTTTCACCACGGATTCACGGATTTATATTGTTTTGCCGCTTATTTGATTTGGCTTTTGATTTTCACCGATTCCATCAACGTTGAAAATGTGAAAGTTTTTTTTGGATCCGAGGAAAAATCCGTGAATCCGTGGCTAAAAAACTAGGCGGTTTCGTACGATTTTCTTGGCTCGTATTTTTCAGCGACGTCCGCAATCAACTTGATGTGTTCCGGAGTCGTGCCGCAACAGCCACCTATAATGTTGATAAGGTTTTCGTCAAGGTAATCCTTGATGAGCTGCTGCATTTCCTCTGGCGTTTGATCGTATTGACCGAAAGCGTTCGGAAGACCGGCGTTCGGGTGAGCCGAAATGTTCAGCGACGTATTGTTGGCCAATCGCTTCAGGTACGGACGCAATTGGTCGGCACCGAGCGCGCAGTTGAAACCTACCGATAATAACGGAATGTGCGAAATCGAGATCAAAAATGCTTCGACGGTTTGACCCGACAATGTTCTTCCCGAAGCATCGGTAATCGTGCCCGAAACCATTACGGGAATATCGAGATTGCGTTCTTCCTTGACTTCCTCGATAGCGAACAAAGCGGCTTTGGCATTGAGCGTGTCGAAAATCGTCTCTACCAAAAGGATGTCCGAACCGCCGTCTATCAAGGCTTCGACCTGCTCTTTGTAGGCGATTCTGAGTTCGTCGAAAGTGATGGCGCGATAACCCGGATCGTTCACGTCTGGCGACAAGCTTGCCGTTCTGTTGGTCGGGCCGATCGATCCTGCCACGAAACGCGGCTTATCCGGATTCAAGGCAGTGAATTCATCGGCTGCTTCCCTGGCCAATTTCGCCGACTCGAAGTTGAGTTCGTACACCAGATCTTCCATGTGGTAATCGGCCATACCGATCGTGGTTCCGGAAAATGTGTTGGTTTCTACGATGTCTGCTCCGGCCGCAAAATACTGGCGGTGCACGTCTTTTATCGCTTCGGGTTGTGTGAGCGTGAGCAAGTCGTTGTTGCCTTTTAGCGGATGCGGAAAGTCTTTGAACCGCTCGCCACGGTAGTCTTCCTCGCTGAAATTATAGCGCTGCAACATGGTTCCCATCGCTCCGTCGAGCACGAGAATCCTTTTGGAAATGGCTTCTTGTATTTTGGACATATTTCTTGGATTTGCAGACTTGCAGATTATGTATCTGAAATCTGATGGTCTTTTAACCTGTCAATCTTTTTAGCCCGGATGACCGCGAGTAGCCTTGTGAAGGACGCGACGATTTTTTGCCTTTCTGGCAAAGCGACTCCCGAAGTGTCGGGATAAGCCTTGCTGCTAAAGTGCAAAAAACGAGCGTACAAGCAAGCTACTGCGAGGCAGCCGGATCAAGCTCCTGAAACAAAAAACCGTTATTGAAAGTGGGAAATTTCTCGAGTTATCTGTCCTGAAAAATTCAGGTAGAACGTAGCACCTTCTTAAAGATAAGGGTTGCTAAGGCTTCGTCGGGTCTAGTCCCTCGGCCTTTCGTGATAACGGCATGATGTAAATGAACGCTGCAAAGATACGTGTAGGATTGGGATTTGCAAGCGTTTTCGAGATTTAAAATGAAGTGGATTTATCCGACAGTAAACGTTTACAAACGTTTATAAACGACAGTAAACGTTTAATTACCGACTAGTTCCAATCGCTTTTTGAATATTTGCTGCAAGATTTTCGACAGCTGCGAATGCTCGATCAGGAAAGCGTCGTGACCATGCACCGACCGGATCTCGTGATAGGAAATGTCGTGTTTGAAAGGCCGAAGTTCAGATACGTCAATGCGGTTTTCCTCGGCGAGATAGAATTGGTCCGAATCTATGGCGATCACGGTAATTTGGGCCGTAATCTGTGAAGCGATGTCTATGAAGTGTCCGCGGTTTCTCGTGATGTCGACAGTTTTTAGTAAATGGTTCACGAGTTTGTAAGACGCCAGGCGGAAGCGGTTCTGCAATTTGCGTCCGTGAGAAGTAAGCCAATTCTCGATTTCATAAGCACCTTTGGACGTCTCGCGGCCGAAGCGAAGCCCTAAAGATTGAGGCGTGCGATAAAGCAACATGGCATGCAATCTCGCGTCGTGTATGGGATTATCGGAATTGTTCAGGATCTGGTCTTGGACTAGCACATTAGCGATAACCCAATCTGTGGCTTTCCAGTCGGAAGCTACGGGAATCAGGTGTTCGAGCGCGTCGGGACGCAGTGCGGCCATTTCCCAGGCAATACCGCCACCCAAACTGCCGCCAATGATGGCGAAGACTTTCTCGATTTCGAGCGACTGCAGGCCTTTCCAAAAGATTTGTGCAATGTCGCGGGCCGTGAAATCTTTGTAGTTGTCGAGCAGGTCTTCGGGATTTTGGTCATACCCATTGCCCGGAATATTGAAAGCGATTACCGTGAATTCTTCGGTGTCTATGGTTTTGCCGTGACCGATTATGCTTTGCCACCAACCGTCGTTTCCGGCAACGGTAGAATTTCCGGTCAAGGCATGGTTGACCAATACGACCGGCGCGGTTCCGATTTTGCGGCCAAAGGTTTCGTAAGACAGATTCAGGTTCAATAGTATTCCTGATTCGAGTTCGTGATTGGCTATCTGGAGTTGTTGAAGGCTCATTTTATGATCTTTGAAATATTGAAGAATAGGGGTTCTGATTGGTCGAAAAAAAGTAAAGCCGCCCGCCTTGGCAAAGCGGCTTCAACAAACCAAACAAAAACAAGATTTTAGGACGTCTTTACTGACGTTGGATTTTTAACCATCAGAAATTATGGGGAATCCGGATCAGGAATGGTAGCACCCGAAAGCTGGATTCGACCGGTTTTCTGATGGTTTGGGTAATCGGGTTAGTTATATTGTATCAGATTTTCTGAGGCGTTTTGATGGTCGCGAACACGGCTTTCAAATCGGCTTTAAGGTCTTCGATGTCTTCGAGACCAACCGACAACCTGATCAGATCTTTGGTCACGCCAGTCGCCAATTGTTCTTCGTCTGACAATTGCTGGTGCGTGGTGCTCGCAGGATGGATGATAAGCGACTTAGTGTCTCCGATGTTGGCCAAAAGCGAGAAAAGTTTGGTCTCGTTGGCGACTTTTTTGGCGTCTTCAAAACCGCCTTTGAGGCCGAAAGTCACGATTCCGGATTGGCCTTCTGGCAAATACTTGTTGGCGAGTTCGCGGAATTTCGATGTAGGAAGTCCCGGATAATTGACCCACGCGACAACTTCCTGTTTTTCGAGCCAAAGCGCCAATTTGAGCGCATTGTCGCTGTGTTTCTTGATCCGGATGTCGAGGGTTTCAAGACCTTGAATCGTTTGGAAAGCGTTGAACGGACTTAGTGCCGCGCCAAAATCTCTTAAACCTTCAATCCTGACTTTAGCGATGAACGCAGCCGGACCAAGCGCCTCGTGGTAAACCAGTCCGTGGTAACCTGGTGAAGGCTCGGTGAATTCGGGAAATTTGCCGTTGGACCAATCGAATTTACCCGCGTCGATAATTACGCCACCGAGCGAAGTGCCATTGCCCGAAATGTATTTGGTGAGCGAATGGATCACGATATCGGCTCCGTGGTCAATCGGATTCAGAAGGTAAGGCGTGGCGACGGTGTTGTCAACGATAAAAGGCACTTTGAACCATTTCGCCTGTTCCGAAATGGCGTCAAGATCGAGGACATCGAGTTTTGGATTGCCGAGGCTTTCCGCGAAAAACGCGCGCGTGTTTTCTTTGGCAGCTCTGGTGAAATTCTCGGGATCGGCCGGATCGACGAACGTGGTCGTGATTCCCAATCTCGGAAGCGTCACCGACAATAGGTTGTAAGTTCCGCCGTAGAGCGAATTCGAGGCTACGATGTGGTCGCCCGCCTTTAGCAAAACGAGTAGAGCTGTTGTTAAAGCCGCGGTTCCAGATGCCGTAACGACTGCACCTATTCCGCCTTCGAGTGCGGCTAGTCTTTGCTCGAGAACATCATTCGTGGGGTTATTTAATCTCGTGTAGATAAAACCCGGTTCTGCCAAACCAAACAGGTTTGCGGCATGGTCGGCGTTGTTGAAAACGTACGATGTGGTTTGATAAATCGGCACTGCGCGGGTTCCGCCGTTTTTGGTTACATCGTGTCCTGCGTGAAGTG
>JBCNQO010000123.1:0-5751 GCA_039592825.1 Flavobacterium sp. | reverse complement strand
GCCCGACGAATTCCGAAGCCTGTAGTCGTAACTCATCTTGTATTTCCCGAGTTTTTCGTTCGGAAGCTGTCTGATGAAATCTACTACGGTGGCTTCGTGGTTCAGAAAAACCGCCTGATCTTCCGGATGGATCAAAGACATAAAAAAAGGCACGGTCACGGTTTCGGGTTCATATCCCAAAACGTCCTTGATCGCCGGACTTATGAATTTGAACTCTAGGTTCTTGATGTCAAAAACGTAGTAATAATAATGCCCGACGTGAAAAACATCGAGCAATTTCTTGTGAACCGCGAGATCGAAATCCTTGTCGTCCACGATCATTTCGCGCGTCACATCGTCCCACACCTTTTGTGCCTCATTATAGAAAGACAATCCCATAACAATAGAATTAAAGAGGCAATCGGGGCAGATGCCATTTGTTTTTGAAACCGTAAAAGTAGGTTAGGGCTTATTCTTAAAAATACGGAAATCCGTAAAAGCGGTCTAGGTCTTTCCCTATTTCGTCTACGGATTTCAGTTTTAGGATGAATTGGATTACAAAAGTCCGGCGCGTTTCAAAAGAGCATCAGGCTTTGGCTCTTTTCCGCGGAAGCGTTTGTACAAAACCATAGGATGCTCGGTTCCGCCTTTCGACAAAATGTTGTCCTTGAATTTCTGTGCGACTTCCGGGTTGAAAATGCCTTGTTCCTGGAAATATTCGAAAGCGTCGGCGTCAAGCACTTCGGCCCATTTGTAGCTGTAATAACCAGACGAATATCCGCCCTGGAAAATGTGAGAAAACGACGTACTCATCGCATTTTCGGCCACGTCCGGATACAATTGGGTCGAGGCGAATTGCTCGGTCTCGAAGTTTTTCAGATTCGTGATTCCCGTAGGATCTTGTCCGTGCCAACCCATATCCAAAAGCCCGAAGCTGAGTTGACGCAAAGTTGCCATTCCTTCCTGGAAACTAGCCGATTCCTTGATCTTCGTAATGAATTCCTGAGGAATGACTTCGCCCGTTTGGTAATGGTGAGCGAACAGCGCCAAAGCTTCCGGCTCATAGCACCAATTCTCGAAAATCTGGCTCGGCAATTCTACAAAATCCCAATAAACCGAAGTTCCTGAAAGATTGGGGTAAGTCGTGTTCGCCAACATTCCGTGCAAAGCGTGACCAAATTCGTGGAAAAGCGTCGTGACTTCGTTAAAAGTGAGAAGCGAAGGCTTGGTTTCTGTAGGTTTGGTGAAATTACAAACAATAGAAACGTGCGGACGTTCGTTGTGGCCGCCAATGATGTATTGCGATTTGTAAGACGTCATCCAGGCGCCGTTTCGCTTGCCTTTTCTCGGGAAAAAGTCGGCGTAGAAAATCGATACAAGATTTCCTGTCACATCTTTCACTTCGTAGGTAACCACGTCTTGGTGGTATTTGTCGATGTCGTTTATTTCGACAAAAGTCAGTCCGAACAATTTGTTTGCCACTGTGAACGCGCCTTGCAACACGTTCTCGAGTTTGAAATACGGCTTGAGTTTTTCGTCGTCGAGCGAGAAAAGTTCCTGCTTGAGTTTTTCCGAATAGTAAGCGCCGTCCCATTTTTCAAGGGTTTCGATGCCGTCTTTTTCTTTGGCAAAGTTCGAAAGCTGCGCAAATTCACGTTCTGCCGCCGGACGTGCTTTGGCCAGAAGTTCACCGAGAAATGTTTTGACTTTCGACGGGTTTTCGGCCATTCGTTCTTCAAGAACAAAATGCGCGTGAGTGTCGTAACCCAGCAATTTCGCGCGTTCAAAGCGAAGTTTTGCGATTTTCAGGACGATTTCCTGATTGTCGAGTTCGTTGTTTTGGAAACCCTTCGACCCAAACGCGATCGCGAGTTTCTTGCGCAGTTCGCGGTTGTCGGCATACGTCATGAACGGCACATAGCTCGGATAATCGAGCGTGAAAACCCAACCGTCTTTGTCGAAACTTTTGGCGGTTTCTGCCGCGGCTTCGATCACGCCTTCTGGCAATCCTGACAAGTCTTTTTCGTCTGTGATGTGAAGCTGGAAAGCATGCGTTTCGTTCAACACGTTCTCACCAAATTCCAGACTCAGCTTTGACAATTCCTTGTCGATTTCTCGCAGTTGGTTTTTCTTTTCCTCGGGCAAGTTCGCACCGTTTCTCGAAAAACTCTTGTATTGTTTGTCGAGCAAAGTCGTTTGTTCTGGCGTAAGATCCAAACTGTCTTTTTGGTCGTAAACCGATTTGACGCGCGCAAACAATTGTTCGTTCAACCGAACGTCGTTTCCGAATTCCGATAGCAAAGGCGAGACTTCTTGTGCGATTTTCTGGATCTCGTCGTTGGTTTCGGCCGAATGCAGGTTGAAGAATATATTCGAAACACGATCGAGTTGGTCGCCCGAAAACGAAAGCGCTTCTATCGTATTTTCGAAAGTTGCCGCTTCTGCGTTCGAGGTGATTGCGTCGATTTCCTTTTTGGCCGATGCGATTCCTTGTTGAAAAGCCGGAAGAAAATCTTCGTTACTGATTTGCGAAAATGGCGCGGTATCGTGTTTGGTGGTGAATTTTTGGGTAAGGATGTTCATTTGAATGGACAATTGATAATTGAAAATGGACAATTGTTGTTTTGGAAACGGATGCCCTAGCCCTGATGCAAGTGGTTATCCTTTTGACCGCTTCTTTAGCGGGCAAAAGATATGAACGGGCAGCAGGAAAAAGCTCCTAAAAAATAAAATTAGGCTTTTAAATCATCAGACGCTTTAAGCACCGCCTGTTTTAACCCTTCTTTATAATCTGCAATTTTTTGGAGCACGTCTTTGTTTGCGCTTCCGATGATCTGGGCCGCGAGGATTCCCGCGTTCTTGGCGCCGTTCAACGCAACCGTGGCAACGGGAACGCCGCCGGGCATTTGAAGAATCGACAAAACCGAATCCCAACCATCGATAGAATTGCTCGATTTTACGGGAACACCGATTACGGGAAGTGGCGACATAGACGCGACCATTCCTGGCAAATGGGCCGCTCCGCCAGCTCCGGCAATGATCACCGAAATGCCGCGGTTATGCGCATTTTTCGAGAAATCAAACAACTTTTCGGGCGTTCTGTGCGCCGAAACGATGTCTACTTCGGTCTCGATGTTGAATTCTTTGAGTATGGAAATGGCGTCCTGCATGACTGGCATGTCAGAGATCGAGCCCATGATGATGGCGACTTTCATTTTTTTGGATTGACAGATTTTCAGATTGACAGATCAAAAGATTTGCATTCGCGTGATAGTTGCGACTAATCTTTCAATCGTTTAATCTTTGAATTTTTTAATTGGAAATAACCCGAATTGTATTCTTCACGGTCTCGGCGATTTTACGCGCTTCGGCCATGTTTTCGTTCACGATGGTCACGTGGCCCATTTTGCGAAACGGACGCGTTTGTTTCTTTCCGTAAATATGAGGCGTTACGCCCGGAATGTCAAGAATTTTCTCTATGTTTTCGTATTTGACCTGTCCTGAGAATCCTTCGGCGCCAACCAGATTCACCATGATTCCGGCAACTTTGCTTTCTGTGTTTCCTAGCGGAAGATCGAGGATCGCGCGAATGTGGTTCTCGAATTGGGAAGTATAACTCGCCTCGATCGAGTAATGACCCGAATTGTGCGGACGCGGTGCCACTTCGTTCACGAGGATTTCATCTTCTTTGGTCTGGAACATTTCTACAGCAAGCAAGCCTACGTGGTCGAATTTTTTCGAAACCTCGAGTGCGATCAAACGCGCTTTTTCGGCTACTTCGTTGGAAATTCTCGCAGGGCAAATCACGTATTCAACCTGATTCGCTTCTGGATGGAATTCCATTTCAACAACGGGATAAGTCTTGATTTGTCCCGATGCGCTTCTGGAAACGATCACGGCCAATTCGTTCTTGAACGCGATCATTTCTTCCGAAATGCATTCCACTTCTGGCAAATTCTGAAGATCGTCGATGGAACGCACGACTTTAACGCCATTTCCGTCATACCCGAATTCGGCACTTTTCCAGATGAAAGGATATGACAAACTTCCGGCTTTTATCGTGGCGATCAGCTCTGAAATGCCCGTGTAACGCTGATAAGGTGCGGTGGGAATATTGTTTCTCTTATAAAAATCCTTCTGGAAACCTTTGTTCTGTATCTGCTTTAGCGTTTTTGGCGAAGGATAGACTTTCACGCCTTCTTTTTCCAGTTGCTCCAATGCTTCCACATTCACCATTTCGATCTCGAACGTGAGCACGTCGACTTTTTTCCCGAACTCGTAAACGGTCTTGAAATCGGTTAGGTCGCCTTGGTAGAACTTGTTGCAGCCAATGGCGCTCGGTGCTTCGTCGCTTGGGTCGAGCACATAAGTCTGGATGTCAAATTTTCGGGTTTCGGTGAGCAACATCTTGCCGAGTTGACCACCGCCGAGAATGCCGAGTTTAAAGTCGGAAGAGAAGAAATTCATAACAGTTGTGTTTGGGCAAAGATAGCCTTTATAGTCGAGAACTTTGTAAACCCGAAGGCGTCAAAAGGTTATTTTTTGTGCCGACGGAATTTTGCGTCTTGGGCATAAAAAAAGGACGGTTTTTGGCCGTCCCTTTCGTTTTTGTAAGTCGATTTTACTCACCAACGTTGGCCGAAACCGAAGCATTGGTGGTAACGCCGGGACTAACCGAGCCTTGTTCCGTATCGGCGATCACGCCATTTACAAAAACCGAAACACTGTAAGTTTGGGTGGTTTCGGTCTCATTCTTGAACGACGCGACGGCCGTGGCGGCAAAAGGCGTTTGAACGGTAACGGTTTTTCCCCATTCGCCGTTGAGGTTGTCTACGCTAACGCTTGTCATTTCACCTTCGCGGTTCTTGAAGGCGATACTCGTGATCATGTCTGTAGAAGTGTAAACCGAATAGCGCACTTTAGGGCCAGAAGGCGAATCGTCTGAACTACACGAAAGCACCGTTCCGAAAATGGAAAGTGCCAAAAGCGACTTTGCGAATTTTGTGGCAATCTTTTTCATAGCAATTGAAATTTATTTACGCAAATATCGAGAATCGAAACGTCAGTTCGACACCGAAGCCGAAATTGTCGTAGTCGTGTCAGAAGCCGCTCGAACCGTGTCGATTACAGTGGCGAGAAGTTCGTCTCTTCTGTAAATCTGAAGCACGAATTCGGCGTCATTTCCCGTAGGATTCGTGAGCGCCACGGTCGCCGAAGCCGAAAAAGGCCGAACTACCCAAATTTTCTGTTTCCAATTGTTGACCAGATTCTCGGACGCGACCGTTGCAGGTTGTCCGTTGGCACCAGTGAACGTAATGGACGAAATGTTGTTGTTGCCGTTGAGCAATCTGTATTCTACGGGCGTTCTGTCGTTTCCGTCGGACGTGTCGCAGGCTACAAAAAGCGTCAGTAAGCAAAAAAATGGCAGTAGTATTTTCAGTTTCATGTCAGTGTTTTCCGTGACCTTTTCCGTGTCCGCGGCCGTGCCCTTTGTATTTCACCGTTTTTACCTTTTTCACCTTATAAGTGTTGTGGGTAACCCAAGGCGAGCGTCCGTGATAGTTGTTCACGATCACTGTTCTGGGCGCGCTCGGTCTGTAGGCGCGATAGCGTGGCGGCAAGGCTCGCGAACGGATCCAGCGTCCGTTGTTCACGTAAATATACTCGGTTGTGCGGATATCGTAATAGGAATCGATGTCCGAAATGTAATAATATTCTGTGCCGGCTGGAGACGCTGGTGCCCAAACGGGTTGCGCACCGACGTATACGTTA
>JBCNQO010000122.1:0-5752 GCA_039592825.1 Flavobacterium sp. | reverse complement strand
ATCGAGAAAACCGTCACCGAAACAGGCCACGAGAGCGCGCTCGAAACCACAACCGTGAGTCCCAATCCCAAAGCTACACCAATTATTCCACCCGTGATGCTGATGATCATGGCTTCGGCCAAAAATTGCAGCATGATGTCGTTTCCGCGTCCGCCCACGGCCATCCTGAGCCCGATTTCACGCGTTCTTTCCTTGACTGACACATACATGATGTTCATGATCCCGATTCCGCCTATGAACAGTGAGATTCCGGCGATCGCCACGAGCAATACCGTAAGCATTTCGCTTGTGGAACTGAACGTCGAGATCAATTCCTGTTGGGAAAACACGTTGAAATCGTCCTCGGCCGAACCTTCTAGTTTGTGGTTCTTGCGCAGGATTTCGGTGATTTCGGTCACGGCTTTTTCGGCCACGTCCTCGCTTTTGGCAGAAGTCACGATCGACTGCAGATAAGTCACGGCGAGAATCCTTTTCTGGACGGCCGTGTATGGTGCGAGAATCACGTCGTCCTGATCCTGGCCAAAAGTGTTTTCGCCTTTTTCGGACAATACGCCAATGACCTTGAAAGGAATGCTGTTGAAACGGATGGTTTTGCCAATAGGATCTTCGCCCGGAAACAGATTGTCGACCACCGTTTGCCCGATGACCGCGACTTTTGCCGAGGTTTTGACGTCTTGTTCCGAAAACATCGCCCCATCTTTCACCTCGAGCACGCGCACTTTGAGATATTCGGGTGCGACGCCGTAGATCGTGGTAGGCCAGTTTTTGGAACCGTTTATGGATTGGCCGCTGGAGTTCACCATTGGCGAAGTGTGCTCGGCGTATTTGGCCTCTTTCTCGATGGCCGACAGATCGTTCAAAGTGAGCGACTGCATCGTGCTGGGATCTTGCCTTACGCCGCCCATCATTCCGGCGCCGGGACGGATCGTGATCATGTTCGATCCCATAGACGATATCTGGCTTTTGATGCTTTCTTTCGATCCTTCACCGATTGCCAGCATCGTGATCACCGACGCCACGCCGATAATAACGCCCAACATGGTCAGGAACGCCCGCATTTTGTTGAGCTTTAAGGCTTTTAATGCGATTTTTATTAGGTTCTGGAGGTTCATTGTTTGATTTCAGATTTCGGATTTTAGATTTCAGATTTTCTGATCATCGGATTTACAGATTATCAGACAAAATAATCAGTGTAGTTAAGCGACTCCAATCTTGACTCTTGATTCTTGATTCCAGACTCATCCAACCTCAACAACGAGATTCTTCAGTGCAAAAGCAGCATCCGCAGGTTTTTCGACAATCGAGTCTTTGGTAATGATTCCGTCCTTGAGCACGATCGTCCTCGAACTGAAAGTCGCGATATCAGGCTCGTGCGTCACGAACGCGATCGTCTTGCCTTCTGAATTGAGTTTCTGGAACAAAGCCATGATCTCGTAAGACGTTTTCGTGTCGAGATTTCCCGTGGCCTCATCGGCCAGAATCAAAACCGGATCGTTCACAAGCGATCTTGCAATGGCAACGCGTTGCTGCTGACCGCCCGAAAGCTGGCTCGGCGTATGGTGCAAACGCTGCGAAAGCCCTACAAGCTCGAGTGCGTGAATCGCCCTTTCGCGTCTTTCCCTGGCCGAGATCTTGCTGTTGTAAAGCAGCGGCAGTTCCACATTCTCGATCGACGTGGTTCTGGGCAAAAGGTTGTAAGACTGGAAAATAAAGCCGATTTTTTCGTTCCTGACTCTCGCCAGTTCGTTTTTGTTCAGGTCTTTTACGGAGATGCCGTCTATCTCGTAAAGTCCGGAAGAAGGCGTATCGAGACAGCCCAGAATGTTGAGCAAAGTCGATTTTCCGGATCCGCTCGAGCCCATGATCGTCACGAATTCCTTTTCGTAGATCGAGAAAGAAATCCCTTTTACCGCGCGAACGGTTTCTTCGCCCATGGTAAATTCACGTGTCAGTTCCTTGATTTTTATAATGGGTTTCATCTTTTTTGGATTTCAGATTTTAGATTGTCAGACAAAATAATCAGCTTCATTAAGCGACTCCAATCTTGATTCTTGATTCTTGGCTCTTGACTCTCCAAGACCAACTCACTTCCGTTTCCCAGGCGGCTTAGGCATAAAAGGACTGGAAGCCGATTCGCCCTGTTTGGCAGCACCCGATTCCGCGTCGGCTTGTGCCAGAGACGTGACCACTTTCTGCCCGGCGTTGAGTCCGTCTACGATCTCATAGTTGATACCGTCATTGACGCCCACGGTTACAGAAACCGGATGGATGCCACTGTCGTCTTTGACCCAAACCGTTTTCTGGTCGGCTTCGTCGGGCAATTGAGGTTTGTCTAGTGCGTCGCCCAGATAGTTGGCCGCGTTCTCGGAATTGTATTTCGTCAATAAAGTTTTGTCGGGCGTAAAACTCAGCGCCTTGGCCTCGACCGTAAGCACGTCTTTCACTTCCATCGTGTAAATGGAAACCGTCGCGGTCAATCCCGGTTTGAGCTTTTCGTCGGGATTGTCGGCTTTGATGATCACCGTGTAAGTCACCACATTCGAGGTCACGGTCGCATTCAATCGCACCTGGCTTACTTTCCCCGAAAAAGTCTCACCCGGAAAAGCGTCCACGGTAAATTCCACGCGCTGACCTGTTTTCACGTTTCCTATGTCGGCTTCGTCCACGTCGGCTTCCACTTGCATCTGTTTTAAATCCTGGGCTATCGTGAACAACGTCGGTGTCGAATAACTCGCAGCAACTGTCTGGCCTTCGTCTACATCTTTCGAAAGCACCACGCCATCGATTGGAGAATAAATATTGGCATAACCCAAATTCGTCTGGGCTTTTTTCAGGTCGGACAACTTCTGTGCAGTAGAACCTTTTGCCGTCTTAAGGTTGTATTCGGCTTCCTGATAATCCGATTGGGAAATCACGCCCGAACCGTAAAGCGACTTCTGGCGATTGAAAACCGTCTGAAGATATTTCTGCTCATTCACGGCAACCTGATAAGCCGATTGCGCCTGAGACAAAGCCTCGCGAAGGTTTTCCTTGTCGAGTTCTGCTATAAGTTGGCCGGCTTTCACCGTGGAATTGTAATCGACGTAAATCTTCTCTACAACTCCCGAAACCTGTGTTCCGACCTCAACTTGCTTCACGGCTTCAATCGTTCCCGTGGCCGTGATCACGGTGCTCACGTTGCCGTTTTTGGCTTCTGCAAATTCAACCTGAATCGGCTGTTCTTTTTTGCCGAAAGCCAGGAATGCGGCAACGGCGACAAACACGACCGAGATGGCCGATATCAAAATGATGTTCTTCTTGTTTTTCATGTCGTTGGTATTAGATGGCGATTTCGTTTCCTTGGTAAAACTGCAGCAATTGATAGTACAAAGCCACCGAGAATTTGGCTTGCAGATATTGTTGTTGTGCGATCAGATACGTGTTTTTGCTCACGATCAGATCGGGCGAACTCAACGATCCTGCGTCGGCTTTTTTCTGGGCCATTTCGTAAGCCATTTGGGACGAAGATTTTAGCGCTGTCGCGGATTCGAGCTGGCTTTGTGCCGATTGGGCGTTCTGCCACGCGCTCTCGATCTTGAGGTAAAGTTGCTTGCTGGCCGAAACCGACGCGATCTTCGCCTTCTCGATATCGATCTTGGCATTTTCCGCGGACGCTTTGTTCGAGTAGTTCGAGAAAATCGGAATGCTCAACTGCAAACCGACAGTCTGGTAGAAATTCCCGTCCATCTGCGTCCAGAAATTGATGTCTTGCGTACTCGTGTAGCCCGAATAGATTCCGGCGTTCAGCGAAAGCGTCGGCAAAAACCTCGATTTTGCTTTCTTGAGCAACAAGTTCGAAATGTCGATCTGCGTTTTGGCACTAGCGATTTCGGGCATATTGGCCACAGCCGTCTCGTAAACCGACTTGAGGTCGGGCGTGATGAGTTGGGCTTCGGGCAAATCTGGCGTTTCGATGTCGAAATCGCTCAAAGGATCGAGTTCCAGAAGCTGCTTTAGCGAAATCAATTGCTGGCGGTAATTGTTTTTGGCCGTGATCAAAGTCACCTGATCGTTGCTGAGTTGCGTCTGTAAATCGGCTACATCTAACTTCGCGATCGAACCGGCCTTGAACTTCTTGTCGGCCTGAGCGATTTGCTCCTGTGACGACGCGACCGTGTTTTCGGCCACCGAGATCGCTTCCTTGTAATAAAGCGCCTGAAGGTAAGCCTCGGTCACGCTCAAAAGGATGTTGTTCTTGGCTTCCGATACGAAAAGCTCGTTCTGCTTGACCAAAAGTTCGTTCTGCTTCACCGTATTGTTGAGCGAATTCCCTTTGAACAAAGTGAGTTGCGTGCCCACGCCAACGTTCGTGGAATGAATCACCTGACTCACGTAATTGCTCGTGATCGGGTCAATACTGGTTCCGTTGGTCGCGTTTTGGGAAGCCGAGGCCGACAAGCTCGGATAGCGGGCGTACTCCGCCACTTTGAGGTTTACGTCGGCACTCTTTTTGGTAAGCGCGGCTTCCTTTATCGTGATGTTGTTCTCGAGCGCATACGTGATGCAATCGGCCAGCGACCAGTTTTTGGGCGTTTCCGTTTGCTGGGCACGAATCCCGAAGGTCGCGGTCAGAAACAGGAAAATGGTGGTTATGGCTTTCATGATACTTGAATTTTCATCAAAGGAAAAACCATCCCATTTAATAGGAAAAAGATGTCGATGTTCGCGGTGATTTCAGATGCGAACGCGAAGATTTCAGATGCGAAAAAACATTCGATTTAGTTAAATCAAAGAATTTTTCTAAAAAGCACGTAGCCGACCAACGTTCTTTTGATTCAAGTTGATTGCGTTTATCTATTTTTGCAGCAAAACAACGATAAATGAACAAATTATATACTCTAGTTCTTTTTGTTTGCCTGAATACCGTGAATGCCCAAACCTCGGAATTTGTTGAACTGAATTTCAAAGGAAGCAGTGATCCGAGAAGCATGCACGCCATAGGGAATAAAATCTATTTCTCCGCCAAAGACGCAATTCAAGGTAGAGATCTTTATTTATATGACACATCGCTAGAAAAAGCGAAATTGGTTAAACAAATGGACTCGGAACCTTACTACGGAAGGGTTTCCGAAACAGATTTCGTTTCTATCGGATCAACGCTTTACTTCGTCGCCGAATCGAACCCTAACGGACAGGAACTTTGGCGCTCCGACGGAACTTCTGAAGGAACAACAATAGTTTACGATATTGAAGGCAGCCAAAGTGGTGAAGTTGCACTTCTGACCGCGTTCAATGGCAAAGTCTATTTCAGTGCTAAAAGCCAATCCCATGGGCGCGAGCTTTGGGTGAGCGACGGCACGAATGCGGGAACCCATATTCTCAAAGATATCAATACAGGTAGCGCTGATAGCAATCCATCCGATTTCTTTGAGTTCAATGGGAAGCTTTATTTCACGGCATCCGATGGTTCTCATGGCAGGGAAATATGGAGTACTGATGGGACAGCCAATAATACTGGAATGATTTTGGACATAAACCCATTTGGAACTTCGGTTTCTTATGGTTGCAAGTTCATTGTGCTCAATGATGCGTTCTATTTTATGGCATACGGAAATCCATCGAGTGGACGTGAGCTATGGAAAAGTATCGGCACGGCAGGTGGCACGCAGATGGTAAAGGATATAAATCCAGGTTTTCCTGACTCGGCCCAACAATTGGAAGGCGCGGCAACCGACTCTTTCATCGTTTTCAAAGCATACACCAATGCTACCGG
>JBCNQO010000121.1:0-5764 GCA_039592825.1 Flavobacterium sp. | reverse complement strand
CTATTACGGGCTGCACCAAAGCGTAAACCACGTTCGTCCAGACCAGAATCTTGAAATTGTGGCTCTGGCCTTTAAAGTGGTCGATTTCGTTCGCTATCTTGTTTGCCATCTACACATAAATTAGGCGTGAGAGAATTTCCTGGATCGAGAAGGTCGCGCCACACACGAATTCGTCAGCAGCGCCGTAGTAGAGCTTGATTTCGTCTCCGTTTACGACGTGTCCGTTGGTGAAAACGACGTGTCCGAAAAAGCCCGTGAGTTCGTATTCTGCCGTTGGAACCATGATTGGATCGTCGGTTTGGGCGATGACTTTCGTCGGATCTTTCAAATCGAGCAAAAACGCGCCAAGACAATACTGGTGATCGGCGTTCGCACCATGGTAAATCTCGAGCCAGCCTTTGTCGGTCTTGATTGGAGATGCGCCCGCTCCTACTCGCTTGCTGTCCCATTTATCGGCACGCGTTCGAACGATACATTCGTGATTTCCCCAATGGATTCCGTCTGGAGAAGAAGCGATCCAGATGTAATTCCCGCCAAGATCGACGCTGCTCGGACGGTGTAAAGCATAGAATTTGCCATCGATCTTTTCCTCGAAAATCGCGCAATCTTTGTTATGAGCCGGAAAAATCAGGCCGTGACTTTCGAAGTTTTTCCAGTCTTTGGTGGTTCGCAAACCAACGCCGACGCCTCTCGGGGAAACCGAAGTGAACGTCAAGTAGTAAGTTCCGTCTATTTCTACCACGCGGCAATCCTCGATTCCGAACGTTTCGTGTTTGCCGATTCCATTGAGTCTAGGATAACCTTCTGGCTCGTAGAAATTCACGTCGTCGTCGCTGCACAAAAGGCGCAAATGCGACAGCGTCGTGAGGTAATCGCTGCCTTTGTAGTTGATCACGCGGGCGTCGCTGTCGTCGAGTTCGGGATCGCCTTTAGGGATTTGCACTATGGACATTTCGCCAGATTCACTGAGAATTGGGAAAGAAATGATGTCGTTGTTTTGTTTCGGACGTTCGGCCACGCGCACAATCAGCCAGGTTTTTCCGTCAAAGCGGAACGTTCCCGGATTGAGTAAGCACGTAATTTCGAGTCCTTCTTTGCTTGGCGAGAGATCCGCCGGAGACAATAGCGGATTCCCGTCAAAGCGTTTTGCAATGTCTTTCATGGTTTTTTGAAGTAAAAAAAGGACCGACCGAAGCCGATCCTTTGTGGTATTAATAGCCCGGATTCGGGGTAAGTGTTCCTGCGGATGCGTCGATTTCCGATTGAGGAATCGGATACAAAGCGTGGAATTCCTGATAGTTGATTCCTTGGGCGTTCAAGACTTGTTGTGCAATTCCCCAACGCTTCAAATCGAGCAATCTTTGGCTCTCAAAACCAAGCTCCACGCGTCTTTCGTGAATGAGCCAGTTTTTGATTTCGGATGCATTCGACGAAGCCGGACGATCTGGCAAAGCGCCTGCCGGAACGGTAGAACCATCACCGGTTGGAGAAGTTCTGGCGCGTGTACGGATTTGATTGATGATAGAAACTGCGTCAGCGTACTGACCTGATTCCAATAAAGCTTCGGCTTTCCAAAGCAACATGTCAGCAAAACGGATGTAGACTTTGTTGTTTGGCGCGTCGTCGTTGCCTTTGTTGGTTCCGTCGAGTGTTCCGAGCATTTTGTTGATGTTCTGCGCTCCCGGATTCACGGTGTAGAACAAACGCGGATCGTTCGCCTCAAACTCGTCGAGGAAATTCTGCGTCGGGGCGAAAAATCCCCAGCCTAGTGGCGCACAGATTCCGTTGCCACGTCTTGGGTTGGCGTTCGTCTGGTGATCGAAAACAAACACATCTTCGTTCTCTGTAAACTCTGTTGCCACGTTGAAAGCATCGAAATAATTGGCGTTCAACGAATAGCCCAAAGCCGCCACCTGGTCTACCAATCCCGGAACGGCGCTCCAATTCTGATTGTACAATTCGGTCTTGGCCAAAAGTGCGATCGCCGCAGCTTTAGACACGCGCCAAGGTTCGGTGCTAGACGAATATTTGGTATTCGGAAGCAAGCTTGCCGCCTGGTTCAAATCGGTTCGGATCTGATCCCAAACCAATGTTTTGTCGGCGCGAACCGCAACGTCGTAGGCTTCACCAATGCTCGTTACCGGTTGCAAGATCAAAGGCACGTCTCCGAAATTCGTCACCAAAGCGAAATAATAGTACGATCTTAGGAACAGACATTCGGCCAGCAATTGGTTTTTTCTGTCTGTAGCGATACCCGTAATGGCTTCAATATCTGGATTCGTAAGATGTTTGATTACGACATTACAGCGTTTGATGCCTTCGTAGTTGTATTTCCAGAGTCCGTTCGGGCCGCCGTTTGTAGATACGAATGTGAACGTGTTGAGTTCGTCAATCCAGGGTTGGTCGCCGTCTACGTTCCATTTTTTCTGGGCATCGTCGCTGGCCACGTCCTGAAGCACGTAGTCGTTCTGAAAGACGAGTCCGCCGTTCCAGTTCCATTCGCCCATGATGTTGAGTCGGCTCGACAACAAATCGTAAGCCGATCTGGTCTGGTTCTCGATTCCCACCAAAGTCGGGGCGAGATCGACCTGATCTTGCGTGAGGTTTCCTATCGGATCCTGTTCCAATTGGTCTTCACAAGCCGTGAGCGACAAAGCGCCTGCAAGCATAAATATTGGTATGTACTTTTTCATGGTCTTTTTTTATAGCTTAATTTTTGCTCCGAAAATCACCGAAGCCATTTGCGGATAAGTTCCCTGATCTTTCACCAAAGTCGATTCCGGATCGAGTCCTGAATACTTCGTCCAGGTAACCAGATTCTGGCCAGAAACATAGATTCTAAGGTTGTCGACAGCCTTGAAAACCTTGTCGAAAGTGTAGCCGATCTCGACGTTCTTGAGTCGCAGGTAAGATGCGTCTTCTACCATCGCACTCGAAATTCTTTCGCTTCCGTTCGGGTTGAATGTAAGTCTTGGCATAGTGTTGCTCGTGCCTTCTCCGTCCCACGCATTCAAAACCGCAGTCGTTGAATTGAACGGACGGGAATCGTAATCGAGAATCTGTTTCAAGTCGTTGTAACGGTCTACGCCGGATACGCCCTGGAACAAGGCCGAAACGTCGAATCCTTTGTAAGAAGCGTTCAGGTTAACGCCGTAAGTCACTTTAGGAATCGGGTTTCCTATGTGCGTTCTGTCGTTTGCGTTGATGCGTCCGTCTCCGTTCACGTCGCGGAATTTCATGTCTCCTGGCTGAGTCGTTCCGGCATCGGCATAAAGATGACTGTCGATTTCGGCCTGGTTCTGATAGATTCCCTGGAATTGGTATCCGTAGTAAGCATTGATCGGTTGACCAACTTCTGTTCTGGTGTAATTCGTAGGATCGTCAATATTGGCTACATAAGTATACAATTTCGTGACTTCGTTCTTGAGTGTCGCCACATTCGCATTGAATCCGTATTTGAAATCTTTGTCGTTATTCTGATAGCCCAAAGCGAACTCGAAACCTTTGTTCCGTACCGATCCTGAGTTGAAGTAAGACGATTGCAGGTTTCCTACAGATGTGCCCGGAAGTTGTACGCTCAGCAAGATATCGTCTGTTTCTTTCACGAAATAATCGGCGCTGAAGAACAATTTGTTGTTCAGGAACGTAAAGTCAAGCCCGACGTTTGTTTGCGTAGTAGTTTCCCATTTCACGTCCGGATTCCCCAAACGCACGAGAACTGGCCCATTTACAGAATTCTGGTAAAGGTTCTGGTAAGCGTAATTAGGGATTTCCTGGTTCCCGTTCTGACCGTAACTCGCACGGATCTTAAAAGTATTCAACCAGGTCACGTCTTTCATGAAATCTTCGCTGCTCAAAAGGTAGTTGGCCGAAACCGATGGGAAATATCCCCATTTGTTGTTCGGGCCAAAGCGCGATGAAGCGTCGGCACGCATGGTTCCCGTGGCGAAGAATTTTTCTTTGTAACCGTAAGTCGCTGTTCCGAAATAAGAAAACAATGACCACGCATAACCCGAACCGCCAGTGTAAGCCGGTGGAATTCCCGTCGTTCCGCCACCAACTTGTCCGTAATCGAGGTACAGGAATGGCTCGAGCGTAATATCGTAAGCCGAACGCGTTCCGCCCATTTGCTCGTATTTGTTGGTGATGTATTCCATACCGATAAGCGCGTTGATGCTGTGATCGCCGAAGGTTTTCACATAGTTCAACGTGTTGCTCCAGTTGAATGTCACGTCTTGCCCGCGGTCTTCGCTAAGGTTGTTCGGCATGTTGTTTCGGCCCATTCCGATGAACGGACTGTCTGCCGGCAAAACTGCCTGTTGGTCACCGTAGTTTTGAGCGAATCTCTTGTTGTGGATGAATTTTGCATCTACACCAAGCAAGGTTTTGAACTTAAGCGATTTGTCACCCAAAAATGCATATTCGGCAAAAACGTTCCCGAAAGTGCTGAACAATTCGCGTTTGTCATTGGTAAAATGTACGATCGCGATTGGGTTCGAACTGTATTCCAAGATCGAGCCGAGTGAACCGTCACTACCCGGAGCGGTGTAAAACGGAAGATCGGTATAAGGATCTTCGGCAGACCAAGTCGGGTCGGAAGGATCTTTGTAAACGCCCAAAACCGGCGGACGGATCATCGCATGGCGAATCACACCCGGAGCATCGCCCGTAGACGAAAGCTTGTCCTGTTTGATGAAACTGAGTTGCATGTTACTTCCAACGGTAAATCTGTCGCTAACATGACCGGTAATGTTCGAACGGAAATTCGCTCTTTTGTACTTGTCGTTTTTCTCGACCACGATTCCATCTACACCAAAATAGCCACCAGAAATGTAGTAAGACATCTTGTCTGTACCGCCGCTGGCTGAAACGTGCGCACTGTTGCTATAACCTGTCGTGAACAATTCATCGAGCCAATCTGTGTTGGCCAAATCGCTGCGACCTCTCAAAGTCGTGTAAGGATTGTTCGTTCCCGGCGTATTCCCTGAAGTATTGTTCCAGGACGTTTCCATGACGTCCAGATATTGGTTCGTGTTGAGCAACTTCGGAAGATTCGTCGCGAAATGGATGCCCGTAAAAGCCTCGGCTTCGAACGTGCTTTTGCCTTCTACACCTTTTTGGGTCGTAATCAGGACGACGCCATTCGCTGCACGCGATCCGTAGATCGATGCCGAAGCCGCGTCTTTCAACACCGTAAGATTCTTGATGTCGGCGCCTGGAATGAATCCGATGGAACGAGTCGGAACACCGTCAACCACATAAAGCACGTCGTTGTTCCCGATCGTACCTTGACCGCGGATTCGCAATTGGATGCCGTCGCCCGGCGCACCCGAACTTGCCGCCACGAAAACACCGGCCGCTTGTCCTTGCAAGGCTTGGGTCACATCGGCCACACGCGTTTTGGCCATATCCTGAAGATCGACCTGAACCACAGCGCCCGAAATGGACTTTTTCTGTTGGCTGGAATATCCGGTAACGACAACCTCGTTGAGTTGTTGAGCGTCGTCGGCCAGAACCGCATTCACTACACTTTGCCCGTTCACGGCAATTTCTTTGGTTTGGTATCCGATATAACTGAACACCAAACCCGCATCTCGCTTGACTTCCAAAAATGTGTATTCACCGTTTATGTACGAATCCGCCGTAGTATTGGTTCCTTTCACCATAACGGTCACCATAGGAAGCGGTCCGGTTTTGTCCGAAACGGTTCCTTTCACGGTTTGCGCACTCATCGCACTGGTTAACGCGAGCGCACAAATCAAGA
>JBCNQO010000120.1:0-5764 GCA_039592825.1 Flavobacterium sp. | reverse complement strand
CCAGAACTTCATTTATAGGTGCGATGTTCGTAGCTGTTCTGTAGCCTCTGTGGTGAAGCGATGCGCCCGAAGTATCGAGCGAAACATTGCAGCTTTCTTTCCCGATATGTACGTTGATGCGAAGATCCGGATGCATTTTGTCTACCGATGGACGTTGGCCAGTCTTGTTTCGGAATTGGTCCACGATGGCATCTTTGCACTTTTGGGCCACGAATTCCGAATGCTTGAAATGATCGGAATGCACCGTGGCGTCGATCACGAAAGTCTGGTTCGCGTCGAGGTATTCGCTCCAATCGAGCATCTGGATGCCGCGATAAAGCGTCGACTCATTGTGAGCGCGGAACTTGTGTATCGGCTTTAAAATCTTGAGCGCCGTACGCAACGAAAGGTTGGCCTTGTACATAAAACCAAGATCGCCCATAAAACTCACCATGCGCACGCCCGGCTCGACCTTTTGCGCACCGAGTTGCTGTAATTCTCTTGCCAGGATTTCCTCGAACCCGAAGAAGGTCTTGGCGACCATCGCATAATTATTTTCCATGCAGGAATCGCTTAAACCCTGCAAAAATAGTCTAAATTTGCAAGAATCTTCAAGACGAAAATGCCAAATTCCAACAGCACGACTACACAGGGTTCCAAACCGCAAAACTGGTACGCTTCGTGGTTCGACACGCCTTATTACCATATCCTTTACAAAGACCGCGATTACGCTGAAGCCCAGTTGTTCATGGACAACATCACGGCCTACCTGAACCTTCCCGAAAACGCGAAGATTCTCGATCTGGCCTGCGGAAAAGGCCGTCATTCGATCTATCTGAACAAGTTGGGATACGATGTAACAGGCGCAGATCTGTCCGAAAACAGCATTGCCGAAGCCCAGAAATCGGCCAACGAAACCTTGCATTTCCAGGTGCACGACATGCGCGAGCCATGGGATGAGAAGTTCGATGCGATTTTCAACCTGTTCACGAGTTTCGGTTATTTTGAGTCAGACGACGACAATTTCACGACACTCAAAGCCATTCACGACAGCCTTTCGGAATACGGTTTCGCGGTGATCGACTTCATGAACGTCACCAAAGTGATCGACAATCTCGTGCCGTCCGAAACCAAAACCGTAGACGGAATCGACTTCCACATCTCGAGATATGTAGAAGACGACCATATCGTCAAGGAAATCAAGTTCCACGACAAAGGCGAAGATTTCTGTTTTTACGAGAAAGTAAAAGCCCTGACGCTGGCCGATTTCGAGCAAATGATGGAAGAAGCCGGAATTTACCTGTTGGACACTTTCGGCGACTACAAACTGCGCAAGTTCTTCAAGAACGAGAGCGAACGCCTAATCATGATCTTTAAGTGATGAACTACCTTTTGCCTTTGCTTTCCGTGTTGATCGGATATGTCGTCGCACTCATGTTGCGTCCGCAAAAGAAAAACAGCCTCAAGTTGCTGCTGGCCTTCAGCGGATCATTCCTGTTGTCGCTAACGGTTTTGCACTTGCTTCCCGAAGTTTACGAAGCTACTTTGCACAACCACGAAGGTGAACATTCGCACTCGCACGGGCTTTCCGTAGGCATTTTCATCATGTGCGGCATCCTTTTGCAGATCATCCTGGAATTTTTCTCGAAAGGAGCCGAACACGGACACGTCCACGGTCACGGCCACATGCACCACATTCCTTGGTCGCTTTTCATCAGCCTTTGTTTTCACGCACTTTTGGAAGGTTTTCCTGTAGGACATCACCACGACCTGGCCTGGGGAATCGCGATCCATCACTTGCCAATCGCCATTATCCTCACGCTTTTCTTCCTGAATTCGGGTCTTGACAAATGGAAAGTCTTCGCGTTCATGTTCACTTTTGCGCTCATGACGCCACTTGGCACGTACATTTCTGTGGCCGTGCCCGAACTTTCCGAGTTCTATCCGCAAATCACGGCAGTGGTCATCGGAATCCTTTTCCACATTTCGTCCACGATCATTTTCGAGGCCAGCGAAGACCACAAATTCAATGTGGCCAAGATCTCGGTAATCATCCTCGGGATTCTTTTTGCGTGTTTTTTGTGATTTTTTGATTTGGGCGTTGCGGCGGCAACTGCCTTCTGCCACTGAGACTACTCCTGATTTTGCCGCCGCCGGGCTAGCGTCACTCGCTTTTTTGCGCAGGAAAAACTTCAGAAAACGGAGAATTCCGGTAGCGCAAAAAGAGCTTAGACAAATGCCGCTATCCCTAACGCACGCACTCCAAAAATCAACACGCGTTCCAGAACACCAAGACGAACATTCGTTATCTTTGGCGAATCTACAACAGTAAAAAAAAGAAACGTGTCCGCCGATTTCACCAAAACCACCGAACAAGCCTCGCATTACGATTCACTCGAGAACATGCCCTTGGGCGAATTGCTTTCGAGCATCAACAACGAAGACAAAACCGTACCGCTTGCCGTTGAGAAAGCGCTTCCGCAAATCGAGGCGCTTGTTTCACAGATCGTTTCCCGAATGCGCAATGGCGGTCGTTTGTTCTACATTGGTGCCGGAACATCTGGCCGGCTCGGAATCGTCGACGCCTCGGAATGCCCGCCAACGTTCGGTGTGCCTTTCGACCTGGTGAACGGCATCATCGCCGGTGGTGACAAAGCCATAAGACGCGCTGTAGAAAACGCCGAAGACAACGCCAACCAAGCCTGGAAAGACCTCGAGGAAGCCGGAATTTCCCAGAACGACACCGTAATCGGGATCGCGGCTTCGGGCACGACACCTTACGTGATCGGCGGACTTCAAAAGGCGAACGAGAACGGCATTCTCACGGGGTCGATCAGTTGCAACGCCGGCAGTCCTTTGTCTCAAACCGCACAATTCCCGATCGATGTTGTCGTTGGCCCCGAATTCGTCACGGGAAGTTCGCGAATGAAAGCTGGAACTGCCCAAAAACTCGTGCTGAACATGATCTCGACCACGACCATGATCCAACTCGGGCGCGTAAAAGGCAACAAAATGGTCGACATGCAACTCTCGAACGACAAACTCGTAGACCGTGGTACGAAGATGATCATGGGCGAAATCCCGGTTTCTTACGAAGAAGCCAACGCCATGTTGCTAAAATTTGGTAGCGTTCGAAAGGCGGTCGAGAACTACGATCCGAAAAAGTTCGAACTTTAATCCGCAGAAAACTCCTCCAAGACAGCTAAAATGCCAACAGATAAAATTTTACTCAACAAAGGAATCAAGTTCCTCGCTTTTGCGCTCCCACTGTTCTTTATAGGACCATCGATCATTTATAACGCTTTCCAGAACCAGCAGAACGTTTGGCATTATCTGGTTCTGGCCGTTGGAGCGACTATGTGTTTTGGCGCAATCTATCTTTCTTTCAAGGGCTTATCTACTATCGTGAGAAGTATGACCGATTAAGGTTTTACGAGCTTCTCATTGCCTGAAGCTTTTCCGTTCTTTTTAAGGATCTCGTGAATGGCGTCAAAGTTTTTCTCGTCTATCCACGGCATTGCTACGTTTGCGATTTTTCCGTCGGCGTCCACGACCTGATATTTCGGATAGGCGTTGAACCCAAAATACTTCTGAAAGAACGCGATCTGGTTTTTTGACAAATAGTGATGTCGTCCTTTCAATTTGTATTTCGCCCTGGTTTTCTCCCAAAGTTCTTTTTGATCGTCGGCGCCGAAAAACACGAAAAAAGCATCGTTCCCAACTTTCTCCATCAAAGAATTGAATTTGGGCATCGCTTTGATGCAAGGCGCACAAGGCGTGATCCAAATGTCGAGGAAAATGGGTTTCCCGTCGGCTTCCTTGTAAATTGCCTTTAATTCGTCTTTTTCCTTTTGCGACATATCGTACTTCTCGATCAATGAAACGATACTCTCGTTACTTTCACTTTGCCTGTGCGACAAAATTTGATCAGCCATTTTCGTCGGGACAACCTCGCGCAATTTGTCCAGATATTCCTGAGGAATCGGCAATTTGTCGTGAATGGCGAACAAGTAACCAACCAGCAGATTGCGTTCATGCTGATTTTCTTCGGACGCCAAAAGATCGAACATGATCGGAAAGTTCGGATTTTCACGCTTGGGCATTTTTGCCCTTTCGGCTTTATAATCTTTCGAAGTATTTACCCCATACACATATTGGGACGACAACGAACGCCAGTAATCGAGATAGGAAAAGTAAGTGATCTGGTCTTCTGAATCGCCCACAAACTCCTTTACATTAGCGATGTGATCTTGCATCGACACTTTCTCCTTGTTGATCTTATACTGGCCAAGCATATCGCAAGCGGCCGAATAACGAAGGTTCGCGAGTGCCCAATCTTTGAATGTCGCATCGGCAATCCTGTCTTTCTCTATTATCGAATCGAGAATTCCCGACTGTTCTTCAAACCGTTTTGCCCTGACTTCATCGTATTCCGACACCGAAAGCTTGGGTTTGTGCATATCAGAAGCGTTTAAAGAAACCATCTTCTCGAATGTGTTTGTATGCTTCAGAAGCAACGAATTTGTCTTCGCGTTCGCGCCCGAAATCTCGAACCCAATAAGTGGTTCCCAATCTGCAACCTGACGATAATCAAGTCTGGCGGCTAGTTTTTCCTTTGGAGAAACGATCAAAGTGATGGCGCGCGAGGCCACTTTCAAACGGATTTCCCGCTTTCTTTCAGTGCCGAATACATAATGGATTTTACCGCTGTCGGATATCTTGAGCTGTTCTTCTATAGGATAAATCCCGTCTTCTACGAAAATGGTCGCGAAATTCGCATCGGCTTTCGGTTCGTATCCGACCAATTCGATATCTATCTCGGTCGGATAACTGACAAGCGCGGCCGGTTGGCGTTTACTTTGCTTGTCGGAACACGAAAGCACTAAAACCGTCAACAGAACAGACAAAATCTCTTTCATATCTTACTGATTTTAAGCAAAAAAAACTCAACTTTCAAGACGAGAACGTGAATTGAAAGGAAAGCTGACGATTTTAAGATAAGTTCAATTGTACTTCCTGACCCAATTCTCGATGTTATCCAAAACGACTTTCTCGGAATCGGGTTGGTTCATGCCGCAATCGTGGCCTTTGCCTTGCATCGTGATAAGTTGGCTCGGCACTTTCGCCTTTTGTAGCTCGTCCCGCATCAAAGTCGCCTGGGAATACAAAACCAAATCGTCTTTGTCGCCCTGAAACAGCAAAGTCGGAATATTTATTACCTGCGAATACGGACTGATTTCTGTGAACTTTTTCCCGGGTTTGCCATTGCCATATTTCGAATCGGCCAGGCGTTCTACGACTTCTGTGAGTTGGAGTTTGGCGATGTGGGCTTTGTTTTCCTCTGTATCGAATTGGGTCGGACCGCACAAAACAGCGATTGACTTTACGCCCGAATTTCTCGTGTACGAATAAAGCATTGCCAAATGCGCACCGGCGCTGATTCCCGAAAAATGATAGCCTTTCGACGCAAATCCGTATTTAGAAGAAAGCTCGCGCATGAATTTTTCAGCATTGCCTATGTCGTCCAAAAGTTCTTTTGCGTGAACCGATTCGCTCACGTAGCGATAGTCGGCATTGGCCACCACGAAACCGCGATCGCGCAGATCACGAGCCGTTTTGTCTGTATATTCCTTTCCTCCCAGACTCCACGCGCCTCCGTGCAACATGATGACGACTGGCGTTTTCTTGTCGATTTGTTTGGGCAGGAACAAGTCCAGGTTTTGCTGTTTCTCTTTTCCGTAAGCCTGATTCCGAAGGTCTTGCTGCGGGAATCCGGCATTTCCCG
>JBCNQO010000012.1:0-10551 GCA_039592825.1 Flavobacterium sp. | reverse complement strand
GATTTTTTTTGCCGCGGATTTGCGGATTCACTCAGATTTTGTTCTACCGAGTTTTTTTGCCACGGATTCACGGATTTGTATTGCCGTGCAAGGATTTCTACTTCGTTTTTAGATTTACACGGATTTTCTTGTATCGATTTCGTTTGTGATAAATTTTCAGCTTTGGAATTAAATCCGTGAATCCGTGGTGAAATTCTGCAAAGTGGCGAAGTCACGATTTTTTTTCCTGCCGATTTTTTTTGCCGCGGACTTGCAGATTCACACGGATTCTGTACCGTAACACTGCGACTGCTGCTGCAACTGCAACTGCAACTGAAACTGCAACTGAAAAAGTTCCTATGTAAATCAATCCTCATCATCAGGTTCGGTGTTTTGGATTTCCTGAAGCTTGGCGTCGTTCTCGGCTTTTTTGCGTTTTTCGGCTTCCTTGGCTTCGCGTTTTTTGCGTTTTTCTTCTCGGATGAGTTTTTTCTCTTCGGCGCTTTTGTGGAAAAGTTCGCGGAACTGGTTGTAATCCATCGTGATCGTGAACGCGACTCCGGTTTCTATGACCTGGCCTTGCAACGCCATCTGGTATTCGTTTTTGCGGTAGGCGCGCACGGCGTAACGACCGTCTCTGGTGAGTTGGTATTCGGCAGAAAGGTCGCCCGCGATGTTGTTCGTTTCCTCGTTCACCTGTTGCGGGCCTTCGAGTCCGAAGTTGCTTCCAACGGTTACTTTGAGTCTGTCGTTCAATAGTTTTTTCGACACGGCTACGTTCAGGTCGGTGCGGTTGGCGCGTGAACCTGTCGTGTAATCGTCAGTCGATTCGAGGTCGAAATTCACTTCGAGTCCGCCCACGAGTTCGGCCGCAAGGTTGTTGAGTTGTTGGGACAAGATCTTGCTCACGGATTGTCTGGCGAAAGTCTCACCCGAAAGCCCGCCGGACTGGCTTGAGAACGGGTTTTCGCCAATGAATCGGTTCAAGAGCAAAAGCGCAAAAACCTGTTTGTTGAGTTCGGCCGGATCTTGTCGCAATTCGGCCAATTTGGTTCGTGCTGCGTCGACTATATCCGAAGAAACGCCGTAATTCTTGTCTGGTAGATCGATGTCGAAAGAAATCTCGGGCTTTAAAAGCTGGCCTTTCATCATCAGTTTGGCCTGGAACGGAAGGCGTTGTTTATAAGTGTTCCGAACAGCATCCGATTCGTTCAACTGGTTGCCCAAAAGATCGATAGGAGCAGTGTTGGCCGTGTAAATCGCGGTGATGTTTATGTCTGCCGATGTCGGGTCGCCCGTCCACAAAAGATAACTTCCTTCGGCAATATCGAAACGACGCTTGATCAGGTTGAAAGACATTTCATAAGCGCCTTCGGACAATTCGTAGCGTCCGGTCAAATTCGTTTTACCCGACGGATCGATGCCGCCGTTGAGTCGCGCCTCGCCTTTGAGTTCGAGATAATCGCCGTTGCCTTTGTCGATCACGAGTGAAAGTTTCGCCTCTTTGTTGATCTCGATGTTCACGTCCACGTCCATGCCTTTGAATTTGGACGTCTTGAGCGAATCGGCCTCGGTCATGAGTTTTTCGGTCAATTGCGGATTATCCACATCGATAAACTCTACAATTCCCTCGCGGTCGGCAATTCCGGGATCGGACTGTGGCAAAACAACGGTAAAATCGGTTTTGTCGTTCACTTTCAAGGAACCCGAAACGACTGGCGTATTCAAGTCGCCTCCAATTTTGAGATTCGTGTCGAAATACAGTTTGCCGTAAAAAAGATCGCTGTCTTTTTCGGTAGAATTCACCGCCCGGAAATCGTCGGCGCGAACCGTCATGTCGAAACCGAAATCACGGTAATTCGTCGTGAGGATCTTCCCATTCAGGTTCAAAGTGTTCTTTTCTTCGTCGGTAAACGAAAAACGGTCGAACACTATGCCTTCGTTGGTGAAAGAGATTTTCTCGTTCTTGATGGCCAAAGCCGATCCGAGCTGGTTTACCGTAAATTTCGTGTCATTAAAAACCAGATCGCCGTTCACGTTCGGGGCGTCGGCCGTGCCCGTAATCTTGAGTTTGCCAGACAAAAAGCCGCTCGATTTGGTAATTTGTCCCATCGTGAACGCCTGAACACTTTTCATCTGCAATTTATCGATGTTCAAATCCAGATCGAACGTTTTGGCCGCGCTGTTGTAATTCCCGTTGAGCTTGACGTCGTTGTCGTTGCCCGAAATCGTTACGTCTGCGCGGTAAGTGTTCGCGATCGTATTGTCTACTTTTACGTTCAGATTCCCGACTGTGTCTTTGGAAATCGCGAGGTTTTCGATAGTGAGGTCAGAAGTGAAAACGGGATTGGTTTGTAAATCTTTCAAATTGGCTTTTCCGTTGAGATTTCCGGCCAGCGAAAAACCGTCTTTGGTGTCCTTGGAAACCATTCGCGTAAGCGTCTCGATCTTGAAATCGGTAAAAGTCACGTCTACCGGCGCGTTCATATTTTCGGTTTCGGACTGCAATTTGATGCTGCTTCCATCTTTGGAGAGCTCGAAATTCTGGGCATTCACGCCACCATTGGCGAGTTTGATCTTGTTTTCGGGATTCAGATTCCACGGATCGTAGTTCAAAGTAAGTCCGTCGGGATTTAGATGGATCTCATTTATTTGGTCAACCGACTTCAGATTTCCCGCAATCTTATAGTGTTCTTTGCCCTCGAGGTCACGCACCACAAGGTTGTAGGCAATCGTGTTGTCTTTCAAACTGCCGCTCAGATTAGTATCGGGAAGCTGGAAATTCTTGTTCTCGATGTTGTCTATGTTGATGTTGTAGACAATTGAATCGTTCTGGGTTTTGATGTCGATGAGTCCGCCAGAAATCGTGTTTTCGCCATAAACCAAACGCGGAATCGAGCCTTTGACCGAAATACTGTCGTTGGCCGACGCATAACCGCCTTCGATGTGGATCGGTTCGAGGCGTTTGAGTTCTGGAACCAATTTCTGCAAGACCGGATCGTTGTGAACGTCTGCGCGGAACTCAAAAGATTGGTCGCCCACATCTTCTTTTCGCGCTTCGGCATTTGGTTTCGTGTTGTAATATTTGGCCACCGATTGGTTCAAAGCCGTCCCAATTTTGGTGAGCTTGAACTTTCCGTTCATCTCGGCATTGGCGATTTGCGATTTCACCGAAAGTTTGGTGGAATCGGCCGTGGTTTTTTCGGCGACAGCGTGGATCGAATCGAGCTGGAATTGGTCTTCTTCGGTTGCGATCACGAAATGGTAGGCCGAGACTTTTCCGTTGAGCATATCGGGATTCGCATCGGCAACATCGGCCACGACTTTGCCTTTGAGTTTCATCGGGCCGGCGTGCAGGTTGAGTTTCTCGAGGTCGGCCATGTCGAGATTGAGCTTGAGTTTTATGTTCGACGGATATTTGTCCTTGAAATTGCCCGAGGAAACCAGATCGAAAGTAAGGTTAGGATCGCTCATGTCCGCGGCAGCGTTGAACTGACCATTTTTGATGTCGCCTTTGAGGTTCAGGTTTTTGTAAGTGTAACCGTTGAATTCGGCTTTCTGCAATTTTCCGTTGATCTTGGCTGCAGCCGTTTTCGGGTCGAGTCCGGTTCCAACGACTTTCGCCTTCAGGCTGATTTTCCCGATCGAATCATTCTTGATGAGTTTCCCGACGTCGAAATTGTCGAAAGCCACATCGGCGTCGTATTTCTCGCGATTCTTGATGCGTCCGTCGAAGAAACCTTTGACTTTGGCGTTTCCGAAAGAAGTTTTCACATCGAGATTAGTCACAAGATTTTCGGCCGAACCTTTAAAAGTTCCGGCGAGATTGATTTTGGACGGCAATTGGATGTTATCTGGAATCGTGCCTTTGGGGACAAAACCGTAAATGTCTTTGGCGGTCGTCTGAACTTGTTTGATGTTCAGTTCGAAACGGGCCGTTTTTGCATCTGGCAAACCGACGATTCTTCCGCTGGCCGCCAATTTCGTGCTTCCGATTCCACTGACTTCCAAATTCGGAATCTGTAAATCCTTGAGTTTTCCGTTGACTTTCCCGTTTATGAAAACCACGGCTTTTGGGTTGTCCTTGAACGGATTCGTGTCTTCCAAAGTCGGGACGAACAGCAAAATGTCCTCAAAAGCGATTCTGGAATTTTTCAAATCTGCGTCCAAAGTGAGTTCGCCCGGATTTTCGCTCAAAGATTCCAAAGACGGATAACCCGCGACGAGTTTGTCCCGAACCTCGGTCTTTGGCGTTTTCAGGTAAAGATTTTTCGCGTAAGCCTGTTTTGGCCCATAATAGAATTCGGTTTTGAGTTCTTCGATCGCTACGCCACTTTTGTCGCGCATTTTCAGGGTTTGGACGTTGCCCGAAATCACTTCCGGACTATAACTCACGTTTGTGGCTTTGAGGTTGAATCCGCTTAAATCGAGATGTTTGTAGTCGATGCCTTTCGCTACTTTGGGCGAATTTTCGTCGTCGAACCTGAAATCGATGTCAGACAAATCGGCTTGTTTCAATTTGACATTCCAGCCCGTCGTTGTCGCTTTTGACTCGAGTTCCACATGACGGTCGACTTTCGCGACTTTGGTTTTCCCGAGCGTGAAACCGCCTTTGAGCCCGTTCATTTCCATGGCCGAAATCTCAAGGTTCTGGCCCTGGATGTCGGTCTTGTCGAACTTCATTCGCAGCTTTTTTAGCGTCAAGCCCGAATTCAGGTTCGTTCCGGCGTTGTCGTAGCCGATTGCGATTCGGCTCAAATCCACTTCTCCTAACTTGATACGGAAATCCTGTTTTTGGGCAAGCGAGTCGGCGACTTCGGCTGTTTTTTGTCCTATTTCCCGTACCAATTCGCCTTGTTTGAGTTTCAGTCGCAATCCGTCCAAAGTGACTTTCGGAACCTCGAAATCAGATTTGTTCAGATCAAACTTCCTGATTTTGGTGTCGAAATGATAGATCGAAGCCTCGAGATCATTCTTGGAAATCGCGTCGTCGAATCGCACTTTGATGCGGTCGAGATTCACGTTCCTGACCGAAATTTTCATCGGTTTTGAATTCGGATCTTTGGGTTCGCCCGAATCGAAAGCCTTGATGATGTAGTCGAAATTGAAAATGGAATCTTTGGAACGCGAGACGTTGGCGTTGATGCCGCGCAGGTCAACCGAATTGATCTCGACCTCGCTGGAAAGTAACTTGAAAAGGCTGATGTCGACCGCAATCTTTTCGCCATGGATCAAAGTATCGCCTTTCTGGTCTTGCAGATAAATGCCCTCGACGATGACTTTTTTGGGCAGTCCGATCTCGATCCTGTCAATCCTGACGGGCGTTTTGATCTTTTCCTGCAAATAATTCACGGCTTTACCCTTGATGTAATCCTGAACCGCAGGAACCTGGATGAGCAAAACCAAAAGCAAAAAAAGCCCAACGATCGAACCGACCGTCCATGCGGAAATCTTGAGGGTTTTGCGTACGTATTTATTCAACTCGGGTTGTGTTTGCTTAAAGATAAAACAAGGTTGGCCGATTTCAATGTTCGCTTGGAAAACTTTACCATGAAATCACTTACAAAAGTCTTTTATTTCGGGCAAGTTTGGGTTGTAAATGAGGAATTGGTTGTTACAAGATTTCCATTTGAGTGCTAAATTGCTGAGGTGCTGAAGTGCGAAAGAACGGATGAGACGTCTCGTTGCGGTTCAAACCTTGAGCCATTCGCCCTGAACCTTGCACCCAAAAAAAAACCTCCCGAAAAAATCGAGAGGTCACATATAAAAACGGAAATTTTTATCCTTAGATATTCAAAAGGAAAGTTTCCTTGTTCAAGGCCGAAGTGTGGAATTGCCAGTTGATCGACAATACTTCGGTAAGGACTTTCTTCAGCTGCGTGAAGTCGTTCGGCTTGCGGATGTAGATGTTCGCCCCGTTGATGAACGTGTCTTCCATGTCTTTTTCGGAATTCGATGTAGAGTAGATCGCCACCGACAGATCCTTGAATTTCTCGATCGCGCGAATGTCTTTCAAACACTCCACGCCCGATTTATACGGCATGTTCAAATCGAGGAACAAAATGTCTGGCCTTTTGTTGTTGCGGTCTTCCAGATAGTTTACCAGTTCGCGTCCGTCTTCGAGCAAGTTGAGATTCGTCTCGATCTTGAGCTCGCTCAACGCGTCACTGAAAATGCTTCTGTCGTCCTGGTCATCGTCTACCAGTAGAATTTCTACGATGTTTTTGTCGTGGATCATATAAGGCCTTTAAAGAGGTAAAAGTAGTGATTTATGGCTCGGTTGCAACTTAATTAAAACTTAATTTTAACAGGAATGAACACGTCAAAACACGATCCTTCACCCACGGTACTTTCTACTGTTATGAAACCGTGATGGATGGCCGCGATCTTTCGACAGATTGCGAGCCCGATGCCGGTTCCCTCGTATTCCATCTTTCCGTGCAGACGCTGGAAAAGCTCGAAAATCTTATGCTTGTATTCCATGTCGAAACCTATTCCGTTGTCGCAAACCGAGACTTTCCAGAATTCTTCGTTGTTGCGTTCGGGAATACTCACTTTTTCGGCCGAAATCTTTACGATAGGAGCGACGTCTTTTCTCGAATATTTGAGCGCGTTCGAAACCAGATTGTGCAGCAATTGCTGGAATTGTACCGACACGACGTGAATTGACGGAAGTTCGTCGGCTTCAATGGTCGCGTTCTTTTCCGAAATCACTTCCTCGAGACTCGATTTGACTTCTTTGACGAGCTTGTTCAGGTTGGTTTTGCTGAATTTTATGTCATCGGAATCCATTTTCGAATACTCCAGAAGTGCTTGGATAAGGCTTTGCATGCGCGATGTGGCCGAAACGAGTCTGTCGAAATAATCTTTGGACTGTTCAGACAGATTTTCGGAATCGCGGTCTAGAATGCGTCCGGTGAACATCGCCACTTTTCGCAAAGGTTCCTGAAGATCGTGGGACGCGATGTAGTTGAAAGACTCCAGATCTTCGTTGCTCGACTGCAGTTCGATGTTTTGGGTCGTAAGTTTTTGGTTCAGGTCCTTGAGTTCCTTTTCGGCTTTCACGCGAGGCGTAATGTCGCGACCCACGACCAGAACGGCGTAAATCTCGTCGTTCTTTTTTAGCGGAATCAGGAAATTCTCATAATAAATGTCGGCAACGGCAGATTTGTACTCAGTGTTGTGGATCGTTTCGCCCTTGAGCGCACGTCTCAAATGTTGCATCCCTTCGGAATTTTCGACTTGCGGAAACACTTCGAGCACTTTCTTTCCGATGATTTCATCGCCAAAGCCGTACAATTTCTTGGCCGCTTTGTTGGTAAATATGAATTCTTCGTCTTTGCCGTAAACCACGAGAACGTCTATCGTGGCATTGAAGATCGTGTCGTAAAACTCGGTCTGGTCTGTTATTTTCTGGTTTTGGGACGATATTTCGGAATTGCCGTCGGCGACTTGTTTTTCAAGGATTGCGCGATTGGTCTTGGCATCGTGAATGTCGGTGCAGCTTCCGACGTATCCGGTGAAAACGCCATTCGCGTCGTAATTCGGGACGCCTTTGTCCAGAATCCATCGGTAATCGCCATCGTGTCGGCGCAAACGGTATTCCATCTCGAACGGCTTTCGGGCGTCGAAATGCGAGAAATACACGTCAAGGCAATGCTTTCTGTCGTCTTTGTGGACGCTGTTCGACCAACCGTTCCCGAATTCTTCCTCGAAAGTTTTTCCGGTATAATCGAGCCAGTATTTGTTGAAGAAAATCCCGCCTTTTTCAGCGTCGGACATCCAGATCAAAGTAGGCACCAAATTGGCCATCGAGCGGAAATGCTCGTCGACTTGGGCTAAATCTGGACTTTTGGGGTCGGACATATCAAAAAGAGTGAATTGGGGTTCACGAACAAATATAAACCTTTGGAGAAGTTCGGGTTCTTAAAAAAGTTATAAAACGAGTTCTTTCAAAAGCCGTTGCAAAGTGGCTTCCGGATCTTGCGTAAAACCCGGATGCGGGCGCGAAGTCTGGATCACCGTACTTCTCACGGCCGTAAGCCATCGGAACCTTTCGGCGATTTCCATTTGCCCGATCGGACCCGAATTCTTGTCCGCGCAAGCGATCTTTTCCAGAGACGAAAGATTTGCCAGCACTTGTTCAGCATCGGTTTCCGAACAAAAAGCACGCAACTTCTGTTCGCTCAAAAGGCAAACGGCCTTGAGGAATTTCTTGCGCTTGCAGAAAAGGATGATGCCGGCGTTGATGAATTCCTCTCTTTCCACCTTAGGAACCACGCGGATCACGGCAAATTCATAGAGCTGCTCTTGCATCGTTGGCCTTTTTGATGAATAGTTCGGAATTGTCTCTTCTTATTTTAAGGAAGTTCAGATAAACCGCGCGGATTTCGTCGGGCAGCAATTCGGATTCTTCCCAATGCAACCAATCGTCTGGAATGAGATTCACGATTCCCGACAAAACTTCGTTGGTCAAAATCGCCTTGAATTCCTTGTCGACAGTCTCGAGTTCGGACGCATTCTTGAGCAGCACGTGGTCTTTGATCATCGCGAAAGGACTTTTGGCATGACCTTCGGGGTCGTCGAACGAATGGTGGAAATACAAAGACGCGCCATGGTCGATAAGCCACAATTCCTTGTGCCAGATTAGCATGTTGGTGTTGCGGAAAGTGCGGTCAACATTGGTCAGGAAAGCGTCGAGCCAGACGATTTGGGATGAAAGTTTAGCATCGACTTCGGTCACTACAGGATCGAAAGTGATCGCGCCAGACAAATAGTGCATCGCCAGATTCAGTCCTTGGGAAAACTTGAGAAGATCCTGGATTTCCTCGTCGGCTTCGCTTTGTCCGAAGGCTTCGTCGAGATAGGCGAAAACCAGTTCTGGCGTTCGCAATCCCAATTTTCTCGCGACTTCTCCGCCAATCAATTCACCAATCAGCATTTTCACGCCGTGTCCTGCGCCGCGGAATTTGAGCACGTACTTGAAATCGTCATCGCCTTCTGCCAAAGCCGGCAGCGAACCGCCTTCGCGCAAGGGCAACATGTATCGGGTAACCGTAATCGTTCTTAGACTCATGCCACAAAAATAGGATTTTGGGTTATGGCAAGCGAATGTTTTGGGAAAATGGACGGGAAAAAATCGGCACAAATGACTTTCTTGAAGTACTTCAAGTTTTTCGCGATGGATCAGAAATAGCTTTGTATCAACAAATTGATAACAAAATAAATCACATCATGAAAACAGTAATTATCGGCGCCACCGGACTTATCGGAAGCCAAGTGAAAGCAAATCTCGAAAAAGACAACCAGGTGATCGCAGCCTCGCCAAGTACGGGCGTGAACACGCTAACAGGCGAAGGATTGGATGCCGCGCTCGAAGGTGCAGATGTCGTAATCGACGTATCGAATTCGCCGTCGTTCGAGGACAAACCCGTTATGGAATTCTTTTCCACATCTACCAACAACATTGTGGCCGCGGCCAGAAAAGCTGGAGTGAAACACTACATTATCCTGTCGATCGTTGGAACAAAAGACCTGCAAGGAAGCGGTTATATGCGCGCCAAATTGGTTCAGGAAGATTTGGTAAGAAACTCCGGAATTCCTTACACGATCGTCGAAGCGACGCAGTTTTTCGAGTTCGCACCCGGAATCATCTACATGAGTACGACGCCAGACGGCAAAATCGTGCTTCCAAAAACGAATATCCAACCCATTGCAAGTGCCGACGTGGCCCGAATCATTGCCGACCGCGCTGTGTCTGCTCCGGCAAATGGAACGATCGAAATCGCCGGTCCTCAAAAATGGTCCATGCAGGAATGGATTTCAGATTATGCGAAAAAAACAGGAAATACGGCAGAAATCACTTCAAGCGACGAAGCGACTTACTCCGGTGCGACCGTAACCGAGAACTCTATCGTGCCGAATGGCGTGTTCCAATCTGGGAAAACTTTCTTTGCCGAATGGTTTCTGAAATCGGTCGAAGCCGCTAATTGATTGGATTTTATATTGTGACTGACCGAGGCTGGATTTTTTTTGGCTTCGGTTTTTTTTACCACGGATTCACGGATTTTATTTCTTGGTATTCACGATTTTTCGCTTTGCTTTTTGGATTCTCACGGATTCTCCATCATCGAATATGACAATCTTGATTTTTCTGACGGCTTATTTTTTTTGCATTAAACTAATTTCTCATTGTAAACCGACGATACATTATTCGTGCATACACGCTTTTTTTGCCACGGATTTCACAGATTTACACGGATCTTGTCGCGCAAGTGGGAACGGATAAATTATCAACTTGTTTTTTGCCGCGGATTCGCGGATTTGAAGGATGCGACTCTTGAAAATCGATTTCTGCCGAAATCAAACATCCCGTGCCGTCAAAGCAACCTTAACAACCTCATTTCCCGCAATGGCATAAACCAGATCGTTTTCGCTGGGTTCAAGAATCCATTTGCCGGTGAATTCGCCGAATGCCGGTAAGATCAGCTGGTTTTGGGACTGGAAAAAGCACGCGAGGTTCAACGATTGGCGGCCCGAACCTCGCAAGTTTATTCCCGGATGAATGTGTCC
>JBCNQO010000119.1:0-5766 GCA_039592825.1 Flavobacterium sp. | reverse complement strand
CATGTTGATCGCCAAAACCGCCGGAATTTCCAGGTCTTTGATCTGCGTAAAAAGCAACAGATTTCGCTTGAGGTTTTCCACATCGGTCACCACCACGGCAACATCTGGAAACAACTTGTCGTTTTTGTTCAACAAAAGTTCGATCACGACATTTTCGTCCATCGAACTCGCGTTCAAACTATACGTTCCGGGCAAATCGAGAATATTCGCCTTGACGTGATTCGAGAGTTTACAAAACCCGACTTTTTTCTCTACGGTAATTCCGGGATAATTCCCAACTTGTTGGTTCAAGCCTGTCAGCGCATTGAATACGGACGTTTTCCCTACGTTGGGATTCCCAATCAGCGCGACATTGATATTTTCGTTGCTCATTTAGATTTCTACGGCGATGAGACGTGCCGTTTCTTTCCTAATGGCCAGGCGCGCCCCGTTTATGTCAAGGTACATAGGATCGCCAAGCGGTGCGATCTGCAAAAGTTCCACGCTGTTTCCGGGAAGGCAGCCCATTTCGAGCAACTTTAACGGCAACGCGTCCGAATCGATTTCGGTGATGATGGCCTTATCGCCTTTTTTCAGTAAATCGACCGTCGTATGCAAACCTTATTTAGATTGATTATGCGCAAAAGTACGGCAAAACTTTTTCAGGGCAAGCCGAATCGGTCGTGAACATTTAACCTTGTGATAACTTTAAGAAGCTAAATCCCGCTACCCGCTACTAGTTTTCTTGCCAAAACCGCATTTTGCAAAACCGCCCGTAAAGAGCTTCCTTTGGTCGCTTTTACGTTCGGGCAAAATGTCGGTTTCGCCTGCAAAAAGCTAACCGCTTGTATCGGGGCTAGACATTCGGCATTAAAAACCTTATCAGCTTACTTCGAAAAAACTTCTGTCACCTCATCCCAAAACCAAAACCGAATGTGGCCTTTGTTGGGCATTCCAGAAACGATTGCCTCTTTGAGAGCGCGATAATTCGAGTGATACGCCTGAGAAATCTTAACGACTTTCCTATCGCCTTTCATCAAATAAAGGTATTCGTGTACGACGTTCTTGGTCGCGATATCGCAAGTCTGGAAACCGTCGAAATCAGAAAGGTCGTAAGTCACTTTTCGCCCGAACCCCAAAAAAGCCTTTTTCTCCACTATATTTCCGTGTATCGCAATCTTGAGCGCCTTGGTTCGCAGCTCGCCCAAAATCAGGTAAACGCAAGAAAAAAGCAACAATGCCAAAACGTAAAAATCACCCGCGTGAACTTTCGACCAAGGTTTGGCAAGAACATTCGTTCCAAAAATAAAAATCCCAATTAAAGAAACGACCCCTAAAATTCCCGTGGATGTCGCCCGCAAAGTGAATTCCGAATAAACCGTTTGTTTGGGAAATTCCCGCTTTTCGGCTTCACTATTCTTTTTCCTGTGCTGCTCGTTTTGCCAGTTGTCGAGTCGCTTCTGCGCGAATCCCGCGATTTCCAGATCTTCGTTCGCAGCCAATTTCTCCAATGCTTTTTTTGCGGCTTCGGTTCCTATATCGGCCAAAGCCCACGTACACTTCCTTGCAAAAGCCTTGGAATCGTCGTAATCCAGATAAGCGAACTTTAGGGTCGCGGCTTCCGCCAAAAACACGACAGAATCCGGGCTCGCTATCTGTTGCAACAAACGCGCGATGTCTTCGTGTTCGCGGTGCCAATCGGCTGACAGCATCGCATTAAGGAATTTTTCAAAAACCGCCGGTTTCTCGTACAAAAACGCCTGAGTGACCGCTTCGTCGGCCAAATCTGCATCTTTGTGCAAAATCGCATTCTCGAACAATAAGGCGATTTCTTCGGCTTTCATTATTCGGTTTTGTCAGAAAGCGCGTCGAACTTCGCCCGCATCGTAGGATTGTTGTGCGTGAGTTTCTTGATCGTCAAATCTTCGGTTTTATTATTGGCCAAACGCAAATTGTTTTCGCTAGAAAGCAAAGCTTCTTTGGTCTTTTGCAAATGCGTGATCGTTTTGTCGATTTCGTCTATGGCCGTCATAAATTTGCGGCTGGCCAAATCGTAATTCCTAGCAAAACCGTCCTTGAACGCGTTGATCTTTTCCTCGAAATTCGTGATGTCAATATTCTGGTTTCTCACCATCGCGAGCTCGGCTTTGTACTGCATCGAGTTCATGGCCGCGTTTCGCAACAACGTAATTATAGGTATAAAAAACTGCGGACGTACCACGTACATTTTCGGGAAACGGTGCGACACGTCTACGATTCCGGTGTTATAGAACTCGTTTTCGGCCTCGAGCAACGAAACCATTACGGCGTATTCGCACTTTTTCTCGGTTCTGTCCTTGTCGAGTTCCTTGAAGAAATCCTCGTTTTTCTTTTTTGTCGCGGTTTCGTCTCCTTCGTTCTTCATTTCGAACATGATCGAGATGATCTCGTTTCCGTTCTCATCGCCTTCCCTGTAAATGAAATCGCCTTTGCTGCCCGAACGCGAGTCGTTGTCTTTCTCGAAATAAGCGCGCTGGAAAGCCGTTGCCCGCAATTTGTTGAATTCCGATTCGCAGTGTTGCTCGAGCGTTTCCCCAATCATTTTGGTCGAAAGCTTGAGTTTCATGTCTTTTCGCAACGTGATTTCCTCGTCTTTTAGCCTGATGATGTCGTCTTTGGTCTTGAGTTCCACCGAAAACTTCTCCCGAAGCGAATTCTCCCGCAATTGCGCCTCGTTTTCCTTGATCACCAAACTGCTTTTGAGGCCGTCTCGTTCTTTCTCAATGTCTTTGATGGCCTCGGTCACAGACAATTTCTTCTCGATCTCGGCTTGGTCAATACGGGACCGCATCTCAAAAATCTCGGCTTCCTTTCGCGCCATTTTCTCGGAAATCTCTCGTTCGCTCTTGGCTTTCAGCTCGGCGATTTCGGCTTCTTTCCTCGCCAATTGGTCGGCGAGATCGCGTTGCAATTTGCCTTTAAGTTCTATGATTTCCTTGTCTTTGTTGGCGATATTTTCCTGAACCGAATGGCGCAGATTCGCCTCGGCCAACTGAACCGCGCTCTGTTTTTCCTTTTCGGCCAATTGCAGTCTTTCGGCCAATTCTTCCTGAAATTGGTGGTCGCGCACTTGTTTTAGGATGTCGGCAAATCCGGCTTCGTCAACCTTAAAAGCTTTCTTGCAATGCGGACAGATGATTTCGTTCATGTTGCGGTTTTTTGTAAAAGTGGAAAAAAGTGGTTACACGGCAATTGCGAAACGACCCGAACTTATCAACAGTTTCGGATTTAGAAATGATTCGAATCTATGGCCAAAATATCGTTTTGGATCGGTCGTAAAAAATGGAAAACCGCTAGTAAATCTGGGAACTTTTCGCGAAGGCGTGAAATCGAAAAAAACACATCAATTTCGGGGGGTTGCAGACCTAACAAATCTCTAAAGATTTGTTAGGTCTGCAAGTTCGGACACAAAAACCCATCATCGTTACAGAAAATCTGTACTTTTTGTTAAAGTTTCAAAGCGAGTCTCCAGAGAAAACGTCAAAAATCAGTCATTCCCATCCTGACTCAACCAATTGATGTCGGCAATAAGTCGCTTCACATCTTCGGGATTCGTGCCGTCATAAAAACCACGCACGCGTCGTTTGGCATCCACAAGCACAAAATTTTCGGTGTGTACCATATCGTACAATTCTTCGGGCTTGCCCAACTTTACGGCCAAATAAGACTTCCTGGCCATTTCATAAATCTTCTTTCTATCACCGGTCACAAGATTCCATTTGGCATCGTTCACGCCTTTTTCTATCGCATATTTCTTCAAAACCGGAACGCTGTCAACCTCTGGCATAACGGTATGCGATAAAATCATCACTTTAGGATTGTTGGCGATCGCTTTCTGCACATCGGCCATATTCGAGGTCATGATCGGGCAAATCGATTGGCACGTCGTAAAAAAGAAATCGGCCACATAGATTTTGCCTTCGTAGTCTTTTTGCGTGATGGTTTTCCCGTTTTGGTTCACGAACGAAAAGTCAGCAATGGTATGGGTTTTTCGGATGTCCTGAAGCGTAGAGTCGACCATTTCCGGATTCACGTCGGCAGGAGAAAAAATCTTGAGTGTCTTTTTCGGTTTCAAGACCACGTAAAAAGAGGCGATGGAAATGGCAGAAACCAATCCCATGGCGATGAAAAAAGTGCGGTGTTTTCTTAAAAAGGAAGCCATTTTCGAGATGTTCGGTCGATTCGGGCGCAAAAATACGACAGAAGTTTGGCGCACGTTCAAGATTTTAACACCGATTTTGGCGGTCAAGCCGAAACAAAACTAGCGCAAGAGCTACTAACTGCGTACTTTTAGACTTTGCACATAACCCAATTTTATGAAAAAAAGCAACAACAAACTTTGGCTGATGCTGCCGGTGATGGCCGTTTCGGGCGCATTTGCGCAATCGGCTCAAAAGAATCCGGGCATCGACCTCTCGCTTATGGACACGAAAGTGAAACCCGGTGACGATTTCTTCCGGTTCGTGAATGGAACCTGGTTCGACAAAACCGAAATTCCCGCCGACCGCACGCGTTGGGGAAGCTTCGACGAACTTCGGCAGAACACGGATGCAGACGCGCTCGCTATTTTGAAATCGGCCGCGAAAAATCCAAAATACACTTCGAAGACCGATCAGGGAAAAGCCGTCGCTTACTACAATTCCATTTTGGATACGATCGGACGCAACAAAGCGGGCATCAAACCTCTCAAACCTTATCTCGACAAGATCAATGCGATCAAGTCTGTAGCCGATTTACAGGCGTTTTTGATCTGGATGGAACCAAAAGGCGGTCTCGGATTCTTCGGTGTCGGCGTTGGCCCGGATTCCAAAAACAGCAACAAGAATCAGGTTGGCCTTGGTTTGGGAAGCCTTGGTTTGCCTGACCGTGACTATTATGTTTCGGACGATGCCGATTCCAAGGAAAAACGCGAGAAATATGTGGCTCACGTAACGCGAATGCTGCAATATTTGGGTGAAACTCCGGCGAAATCGAAATCGGATGCCGAGAAAATCCTCGCGCTGGAAATCGCGATGAGCAAGCCAAGACTTGACCGCGTAGAACGTCGCGACCGCCGCAAAACCTACAACCCAATGACGGTTGCCGATTTGCAGAAACTCATGCCGGCAATCCAATGGGAAACTTATCTGTCGGGCGTAGGAATGCCGAAACTCGATACGATCAACGTGTCCCAACCTAAATATATGACGGCCTTGAACGACATTTTCAAAGAGAAAAAAGTCGAGGACTGGAAGGCGTATTTGCGTTGGATGCTTTTGAACCGTTCGGCCGGAGCGCTTACCACCGAAATGGAAAACGCCAACTGGGAATTCTACGGAAAAACCTTGACTGGCGCGGTAAAACAACGCCCGAGAGACGAACGCGCACTGCAATCGGTGAACGGATCGATCGGTGAAGCTTTGGGCAAACTTTACGTGGAGCAGAAATTCCCGCCAGAGGCCAAAGCCAAAGCCGAAGAACTGATCCAATATTTGTTCCGCGCTTATGAAACGCGCATCAATGCACTTCCGTGGATGGACGAGAAAACGCGTGCCATGGCGATCGCCAAACTCAAGAAATACCGCGTGAAAATCGGGTATCCGGACAAGTGGAAAGACTATTCTGATCTGGCTGTGAAATCTCCGGCAGAAGGCGGAAGCTATTTCGCGAACTTTACGGCAATGGCCGAATGGCGCCACCGCGAGAGCCTTAAAGACCTCAAGAAACCGGTCGACAAGGAGCATTGGGGAATGTCGCCTCAAACCGTGA